>CAYQDH010000231.1:0-7195 GCA_964416075.1 uncultured Anaerolineales bacterium
ACAAAGGGATCCTGGGGCAGCAGGTGCTCCACCACGGGATGTCGCCCTGCAACGATGTCCAGCTCGCGATCCATGGACAACTCGGGGCGCACATAACGGTTCTGCGCGGCGACTTCTGCCAGCCCCAGGTAGAGATCGAGGTGCGCCAGGGCTTGCGCCGTTTGCAGGAGCTCGCCCGAGTGGGCGCCGATGTCGATCAGCAGTTGGCGGAACAGCAGCATCTCTAGTTCCTGGGTGCGCTCGGCCGCGTTGAGGATCAGCGCTTCGCGTTCCTTGAGCTCCGGCGTGATATATCGCTCAGCGTTCACCAGCGTCTGCTTGCGGATATAGTCGCTGGGCACGGCCTCCGTATTGGCGTGGGTGATCTCCAAGTAATAGCCAAAGACCTTGTTATAGCCCACTTTCAGGGTCTTGATCCCCGTGCGGTCGCGCTCGACGCGCTCTAGGCTGGCCACCCAACGTTTGGCCTCGGCCACTGAGCTCTCGATGGCGTCCAACTCGGAGGAATAGCCCCGGCGGATGACCCCGCCGTTGGCCAGCGTCGCCGGGGGATCGTCCACGATGGCCTGCCCGATGAGCTCAGCCACGGCCGCGTTGTCGCCCAGTTGCTGGCCGTCCAGGGGATAGGTGTCGATCGCATGGGGCACGCTGCTCTCGGCCACCATCTCTTGCACGCGGCTGCGGATGTCGGCCAGGCGCTCCAGGGTGGCCTTGAGTCCCAGCAGCTCGCGGGGCAGGGCGATCCCCTGTATAATGCGGTTCGCCAGGCGCTCGATGTCTACGACCCCCCGCAGCAGGTTGCGCAGGGCGGTGCGTTGGGCCAGGGCCTGAACACAGGTATCCACAGCTGTGAGCCGCTGTTCTAGCGCCCCCAGGTCCAGCAGGGGCTGGCTGATCCAGCGCCGTAGTAAGCGCCCGCCCATCGGTGTAAGGGTCATATCGAGCACGCCCAGGAGAGAGCCGCGCAACTGCCGGTCGCGAAGGGTCTCCGTCAGCTCCAGGTTCCTTCGGGTTGCAGTATCCAGGGCCATAAAGGCGCTGGTGGAGTAGGTGGCCATGCCAGTGAGCTGGGCCAGGGCGGAGGGCTGGTGTTGTTTGAGGTACTGCACCAGCACGCCCGCCGCTCGGGTAGCCTGGGGCAGGTCGTCGCAGCCATAGCCCGCCAGGGTGACCACCTGGAAATGATCCAACAGCGCCTGGCGGCAGGTGCCCAGCTCAAAGCGCCAATCCTCGTACAGCGTAAGGGGGAGGTCCAGGGAGGCCAGCTCGGGGTAGCGCTGGCCCACCACGGCGGCGGCCGCATCCGCGGCGGACGTTCCTCCCGGGGTGACCACGCCTTCGCCCTCATCGCTCAGCACCACCTCCGCGGGGCGCAGGCGGTCCAGCTCGCGCGCCGCGGCCACGACGATCCGTGCATCCTCGATCTGGGTGGTCAGGAACTCGCCGGTGGTGATATCGGCATAGGCGATGCCCGCCACGCCCTCATCGATCACCAGGGTGGCCAGGTAATTATTGCGCTTGTCGGCGAGCAGTACAGGCTCCACCACCGTGCCCGGCGTGACCACGCGAGTCACTTCGCGCGGCATCAGCCCATCGATCGCCTGGCCAGTCTGCTCGCAGATGGCCACTTTGTACCCTTTGGCAATGAGCCGGGCGATATAGCTATCCACGGCATGATAGGGCACGCCGGCCATGGGGATGCGCTGCCCCTTGGCCACGTTGCGCGACGTGAGCACCACATCGAGCTCGCGCGAGGCGATCTGGGCATCCTCGTCAAAGGTCTCGTAGAAATCGCCCAGGCGAAAGAAGACGATCGCGTGGGGGTATCGTTTCTTGATCTGAAGGTATTGCTGTCGGATCGGCGTAACGGGATCGCTGGTAGGTGACATAACGAGTATCTGTTCTCGTATCTGGGTATGCGGGCAAGTATAGCGCCACGGGCAGGCTTAGTCAAGGCGGAGATATGCTACGAAACCGGTACGAATATCGTTTTATTGTGCGCTATCTATTGACGAAATTCGTAATACGTGCTATAATCGAGGGTGAGAGGTTAGAGAATGGATGAGATGGATCGACAGATCGTGAACCTGCTGCGCTCGAATGGCCGGCGCTCCAATGTGGAGATCGCTCGTGAGCTGGGCGTCTCGGAGGGCACCGTGCGTAAGCGCGTGGATCGCCTGTTGGAGGACCATACCTTGCGCATCGTGGCGTTGGCCGATCCCGCTTCGATCGGTCTGAAGGTGCGCGCCCTGATCTTTGTCACGGCCGAGTTGGCTCACCTCGATTCCGTTGGCGCGGGCCTCAGCCAGATGCCGGAGGTGCTATCGGTTTATCGTATGACCGGCGAGTACGATCTAGTGCTCGAGGCGGCTTTCCAGTCGGACGAGCACCTGATGTCGTTTCTTAGGGATCGCGTAGCGATCCTGCCCGGTGTGGTGGCCACCAAGGTCGGACATGTGCCCCAGATCATGAAGCAGCACCATGAATGGGCCATCCCCGAGCCTCCGCCCCCCACCATCTTGATCGTCGATGATGATCCCGATTTTGTGGCGTTTACGAGGATCGTGCTCGAAGACGAGGGCTATGTGGTGCAGGCAGCCCCCAACGGCCAGGCGGCCCTGCGCAGCATGGCCACCACGGTTCCCGACCTGGTGATCATGGACATCATGATGGACGGCGTTTTCGATGGTTGGGATGCGAATCGGCGCATGCGCCAGGATCGCCGACTGCAAGACACGCCCGTGCTGGTGGTGAGCTCGATTACCGCTTCGGACTATTTGAGCCAGCTCCCCACGGATGATGATAACCTGATCGACAACTTTCTCTCCAAGCCTGTCGATCCGGATGCGCTCAAGACCGAGGTGCGGCGCCTGGTGGGGCGCAAGCGATGGGGATGGCCTGGGAGGTTACAATGACCAGGATTTTGGTGGTCGACGACGATCCCGACTTTGGCGAGATCACGCGCATGATTTTGCAGGCCAAGGGCTATGATGTGCAGACGGCAGCCAATGCGCGCATCGGCCTGGAGCTGATGCGCGAGAGCCCGCCCGATCTCGTGTTGCTCGATGTGATGATGGCCGGCATCCTGGACGGCATCTATGTAGCCCGCACCATGCGCGAAGACCCGGCGCTGTGTCGCATCCCCATCATCATGATCTCTTCCATTACGAGTAGTCCCATGGCGGACCGCTTTCCTACTGATGAATACCTGCCGATCGATACATGGATCTCCAAGCCCGTCCAAGCAGAGGATCTGCTCAGAAAAGTTGCGCGCCTGACGGGGGGCAAGGCCTAGACCTGAGCTCGGATTCCTGCACGTGAGAGGAGGCCAAGTGGCTGACTCGAAGACAATCCTGGTAATCGATGATGATCTGGATTTTCTGGATTTCGTGCACATTGTGCTGTCGGCCAATGGTTACAATGTGGAAACCGCGCCGACAGCCCAAGAGGGGCTGCAAAAGATGCGCGCCTATCCGCCGGACCTGGTCATCGTGGATGTGATGATGTCCTATGTCCTGGATGGGTGGAGTGTGAGCCGCGAGATGCGCTTCGATCCCAAGCTGTGCGATATCCCCGTGTTGATGGTCTCGGCGATCGTTAGCGACCAAAACGATCCCTTGTTTCCTGGCCGCGAGCAATGCCGCATCGATGGGTTCATGAGCAAGCCGCTCGACCCGGCGGGCCTACTGCTTCGCGTCGCCGAGTTAGTATCCAAACAGAGAGGGGAGGTCTGATCCAAGATGACTCTAGGACAGGGGGCTTGCCCCGACCCGGCCAAGCGTTCCATGCTGCTCACGGCGCTCTATATTGCTCAGGAGCAATATGGCAGCCTGACCCACGAGGCCGTGGAGCGGGTCGCAGAGCGCCTGGGCATGAGCCCGCGCGAGGTCTATGAGACGGCCAGTTTCTACTCCATGTATCGTACCGAGCCTACCGGCAAATACCTGATCCAGGTGTGCGAGGGACTGTCGTGTCACCTGGCGGGGGGCGGTGAGGCGATGATCAGCTACCTGCAAAAGAAGCTCAAGGTTCGACCCGGCCAGACCACGCCCGATCGCCTTTTCACGCTGCAGGTGGTGCAATGCCTGGCGGCCTGTGGCTCATCTCCCGCCATGCGCGTCAACGACACACTGTACGAGGACCTTACCGAGGATCGCGTGGACATGATCCTCGACGAATTGCGAGGAGGGTGACCTAGATGGCTGCTACGTCCTTTGAACCTGTCTTGCTGCGGCGCATCGGCTTGCCACGTTCGGAAACGATCGATGTCTATCTGGCGAACGGGGGCTATCAAGCCCTGCGAAAAGCATTCGGGGAGTACTCGCCCCAGCAGCTCGTCGATCTGGTAAAAAAATCTGCGTTGCGGGGGCGGGGCGGCGCTGGGTTCCCTGCCGGGCTCAAGTGGGGCTTTATGCCCAAGGAGAACGTACAGAAATACCTCGCCGTCAACACGGACGAGGGGGAGCCCGGCACGTTCAAGGATCGCGTGCTCGTCGAGGGGGATCCGCATCAGATCATCGAGGGGGCGATCATCGCCGCTTATGCCGTGGGAGCGTCGCGCGCCTTTGTGTACATTCGCGGGGAGTTCTTTTTGGGGGTAAAGCGCTGGATCAAGGCCATCGCCGATGCCTATCAGCACGGTTTCTTGGGCCAGAATATCCTGGGCAGTGGCTTTAGCCTGGATCTGACGGTGCATCGCGGCGCGGGAGCCTATATCTGTGGCGAAGAGACGGCCATGATCAATTCTCTCGAGGGTCGCAGGGGCGAGCCGCGCATCAAGCCGCCGTTCCCAGCACAGGCAGGCTATTGGCAACAACCGACGTTGGTGCACAACGTAGAGACCTTGGCCAACGTGCCGCACATTGTGCTGCGCGGCGCCGAATGGTACGCCTCGATCGGCACGGAAAAGAGCACTGGCCCCAAGGTCTTTTGTGTCAGCGGCCACGTCTTCCGGCGGGGGGTCTATGAGCTGCCCCTGGGTACTCTTCTGCGCGAGATCATCTACGACTATGCGGGGGGCGTGCCGGGCAACAAGCGCATCAAGGCCGTGATCCCTGGCGGGGCCTCAACGCCCATGCTACGCGCCGATCAGCTCGATACGCCGATGGATTTCGAGTCGCTGGCCGCAGCGGGCTCGGCCCTGGGCACCGGGGCCATCATCGTGATGGACGAGGATACCTGCATGGTGGATGTGGCCCGCCGTACGGCGCGCTTTTTCGCCCACGAATCCTGCGGGCGATGCACGCCCTGCCGGGTCGGTTCCCGCCGCATCCTGGAGGCGCTGGAACATATCGAGGCGGGGCAGGGCGGATGGAACGACCTCGAGCAGCTTGAGATGCTGACAAAGGGGATCGGGGGACGCACGTTCTGCCCCATGGGCGATGCTCTAGTTTCCCCCATCCGGAGCAGCCTGGGGCTCTTCCGCGATGAATATGAGGCCCATATCAAGCAGGGACGTTGCACGGTGGCCGCCTGATCGAGAGCGGCGAATTCTATTGGGTGGGCGCGGATGCGCCCAGGGAGGTCTGTATGAGCAAGGTATTAGTCGTCGACGATGACCCCGATTTTGTGGAAGCGACGCGCCTGGTCCTCGAATCGGCAGGCTATCAAGTGGTGAGCGCGGCCGATGGCGATGAGGGCTTGGCCAAGGTGCGGCAGGAACAGCCCGACCTGGTGATCCTGGATGTCATCATGAACACTGTACTGGATGGCCTGAATGTGAGCCGGGAGCTGGCCGATGATCCCGAGCAGCGCGACACACCGATCCTGATGGTGACCTCGATCGCCAACAGCGACTATGCGGCGCTATTCCCGACGGACGAGTACATTCACATCGATGATTTCGTCTCCAAGCCGATCGCGCCCCAGGATCTGCTCGACCGCGTCGGCAGGTTGCTGAGTGCCTGAGGGGTATCGGATGAGATTGGATTGAGGGGAGGCCGCCGGATGGCAGTCAACGAGAAGATCAAGCTGGGGGGCGTTCTCAAGTACCGAGAGCTCTGTCTGGTGGGGGTGATGTCGGCCCCCGACAGGCCGGGGCTCGCAGCAGCCATCTTCCAAACTTTGGGTGAGAAGCGATTGAATGCACAGTTCATCGTGCAAAGCATCGACCTCAACAATGAATCGCACATCCAGTTCTGCGCCGCGAATGAAGACGGTGAGAGCATCCAGGCCGCTCTGGCTCCCCTGGTAGCGCGGTTAGGCGCTCGCAAGCTGGTCACGCGGCCGGGCGTGGCGCTGCTGTGCATCTTTGGCCCGGATTTCCGAGAACGTCCCGGCATCGCGGGCGTCATGTTCGGTGCGTTGGCGGATGCGGGCATCAATATCCTGGCCGTCAGCACCTCCATTTCTACGGTCTCTTGTGTGGTCGACGACCAGCACTTTGACCGGGCCATGGATGCCATAGGCCAAGTGTTTGTCTTGCCCTGATCGGGCCAAGCCCCAAGGGGGCGGCGTCGCTTGGCGGTGTCCGCCCTCGGTATCCGTGCTGTGGATAAGGGCCGCATAGTAATCCACTTGTGTTGGGTCCTGCGGCGGAGGGGAGACCGTTGATCGATCTACTACAGGTTCCTGCGGATCGCGAGCTTGCTGAGCGCGTAAGATGGCTGATCAAGTTGCGCTGGGCGGCGCTCGTGGCCGCCGTGGTGATCATCGCGGTGGCCGATATCTGGCTAGGGGGCGTGTTGCCCTTGGCTTCGCTTCTGGTGACACTGGCTATCGTCGCACTCTACAACCTGGTCTTCCTGGTGATCGCCTACCGGCTGATAGGGCCATCTTCCCCCGATGACGTTTATGCCAGGCTGATCAATACCCAGATCATCTTGGACCTGGTCATCTTGACGGTGATCTTGCACTTTTCGGGTGGCCTGGAGAACCCCTTTTCTGCCTTCTATGTGATACTGGTCGTGGTTGGCAGCATCCTGATGACCAGAAGGGATAGCTACATCTATGCCTCATGGGCCACGCTGCTGTGGGTTGGGCTGCTCGTTCTCGAAGCGACCGGTGTTCTGCTCCATCACAACCTGGTTGGCTTTCGATTGCCTGTTCGTCACCTGGAACCCATCCACCTGGTGGCCGAGAGTGTGGTGTTGGCGGGCATCAACTTTGCCGCGGCTTACTTTTCGTCTGGCGTGGTGAGCCAGCTGCGCGCCAGTGAGCGCCAGCTGTACGACTCGAATGCGGCGTGTGAGGTCAG
>CAYQDH010000231.1:7205-8397 GCA_964416075.1 uncultured Anaerolineales bacterium
ACGCGCTCGCTGTTCATCCGCCTGGTTACGCACGAGCTGCGTGCGCCCGTGGCGGCCATCCAGAGCTACTTGCGCCTTATCCTGGACGGCTATGTGCCCGCCGAGCGCTTTACGGAGATCATCGGCAAGGCCGAGCAGCGCGCGCGAGAGCAACTGGACCTCATCGCCGACCTGCTGGACCTGGCCCACATCAGCGAGCCGCGCGAGGAGGACAAGTCTCGCCGCATCGATGTCGCCGCCGGCCTAAAGGATGTGCTCGACCTGATGCAGGCGCGGGTGGAGGACAAGGGCCTGACTCTGACCTATGACATCAATGACCAACCCCTGTACGTCATGGCCACTCAAGATCACATACGTCAGTTGTGGACGAACCTGATCAGCAACGCCATCAAATACAACTCGGACAGGGGCCAGGTTTCGGTGGTTCTGCGGCGAGAGGGTGAAATGATCCGCGGCGAGGTTCTGGATACCGGCATCGGCATCAAACCGGAAGAGATCGAACACGTCTTTGAGAACTTTTTCCGGGGTGAAGCAGCCAAGGCCAAAGCCCAGCACAGCTCGGGCCTGGGGCTATCGATTGTCAAAGGGATCATAGATCGCTATGGCGGCCGCGTGTGGGTTGAGTCGCAAGTGGGCGTCGGCACCACCTTTTTCTTTGAGCTGCCTGCCGCACCCTGATGCGCCTGTGTGGCGTGGTCCCTGGGTGTCGATTACCTACCCATGACGTTTCCCGGGGGCCGCCAGTTTGGCAACTCGCGCTACGGAATTGTCATTTGGTCCCAGAGGGCGTTGCGGTGCCATGGGTCACTGTTCTGCTCTGTGCATCCTCCAAATAACCCTCGTTTGCTCCTCTCCTTGACTGACGCTATAATAGGCATACTTGTCCATTCGGTATGACGTTGTGGGATCACCCTGTGCTCGATAGGATCCCACTCCTTGTGTGTAGTTCATAGGAATCGATGGCCGATCACCCCAGAGTCGAGGTTAGCATGCGCGCCATCCGTCGAAGCAAGGCTCCATTGCACGCCTTCGCCCTTGGGTGAGAGGCCCGCGATGCGAGCCGTTTTTATTTTATGGGTGAGCGCTGCTTGCCCGCTGGGCCAGAGCGCCAGGGAGGATAACGATGTCGAGTTTGTCAAGGATGGCAACGGAACAGACCGTCTCACCGCCAAGTTGTCCCTACACACCGGTC
>CAYQDH010000232.1:0-8393 GCA_964416075.1 uncultured Anaerolineales bacterium
AAGGCCCCCCTGGTAATCCAGCGCTTTGGCGATATCAAGCGCCTGGTGGAGCAGACCTTGGACCCCATGGTGGCTGCCTATTTCAAGAATATTGGGCAGACGCGCACGCTCATCCAACTGATCCAGGAGCGCAGCGTGATCCAGCAGATCTCTAGCCAGGAGATGCGGGAAAGGTTCACGCACTATAACCTGGAGCTGGAAGAGGTGCTCATCGGCACGCCCAACGCCGCCCCCGGCGACAAGCAGATCGAGACGATCCTTA
Source organism: uncultured Anaerolineales bacterium (assembly GCA_964416075.1). Lineage (GTDB taxonomy): Bacteria > Chloroflexota > Anaerolineae > UBA1429 > UBA1429 > CAYQDH01. The sequence continues at coordinate 263 of CAYQDH010000232.1, forward strand.
TGCAACTGCGCTCGCGGCAGGTGGCACAGGAGCAGATCGAAACCTACTCGCGACAGCAGATGGCCGCGACCAAGGAGCGCGAGCTGCGCGAGGCCGAGGCGCGCGCCCAGCAGCAGCGACAGATCACCGAATCGGAGCTGAGCATCACCGTGCAGAGCAACCAGGGCAAGGCTGAATATCAGCGCGCTCTGCAACAGGCCGCCCAGATCCGCGCCCTGGCCGAGGCCGAGGCCGAAAGGGTGGCCCGCGTGGGCGTGGCTCAGGCCGTGGCCACGGAGGAGCAGGTGCGCGCTTACGGCGGACCCCAGTTCCAGGTGACGCAGACAGTGCTCAACCGCTTTGCCGAGGCCATCCAGGAAGCCCGGGTGGATGTGGTGCCGCGCGTGGTGGTAGGTGGCGCGCAAGGCGGCTCGAGCGGTAACCTGATGGAGGGGTTGTTGACCATCCTACTTTCGGAGCGCATGGGCGCCCTGGCGACGGGTCAGCCGGGAGAGGGCACACGGTCAGCCGAGGTGGAGGCGCTGCGCAACCAGATTCGCCAGAGTATGCAGACCTCCTCCAAGTTGGATACCGAGTCGAGCCAGCAGGGCAAACCCGGCACGCCTCCGGGTCCAACGACCGCGTAAAGAACCATTAGCTGAGGCCTATTGCCATGGCTGCCCCGTCGACCCACGCCGACGGGGCAGCCATTCTGCTCTGTGGCTCGCCTTCGATCAAGGGATCAGGCGTACTGGCACACCGTGCTGTGCGGCGGACGCCTTGATCGCATCCCACAGGCGCGCCATGCGCAGACCGATCTCCGGTGGACAGGGGTTTGCGATCTCGCCGCGCCGGACCGCCAGAAATTGCTCCCAAGACCCATGGGAGGGGGCAACGCTGACGGGGTGGAGTTCCTTTTCGCCGGCAAGCTGGATATCCAGTCGCTCGCCCCAGATACCCGTGCGAAGGATCGCTTGGGTGCAGAAGAGGCGGATCTCGGAGGAGCAGGAGGGGATTGCGCTGCCGCAAGCGTTCATCGTCACCAAGGCCCCCGATGCCAAGCGCCCCATCACACATCCCAGGATATCGATCTGACGGCCCTGGTTATCCAGCCAAGCAGCTACTTCCACAAAGTCTTCCCCGGCCAGGTCGGACACCGTGTTCAGCATGTGGGCCCCTGTATCGAACATAAAGCCTCCACCGGAGATCTCTGGGATCTGCTTCCAGTGTCCGCGGTAGCACTCGGCCCAGTCTTCCCACACGAAAGCGACGATATTCAGAAGTCGGCCAACCTCTCCCGAAGAGAGCATCCGCGAGGCGGTGCGGATCTGGTGAGAGAGGCTGCCGTTGAACGCGACCACCAGCAACTTGCCGGTGCGATCTCGCGTTTCGATCAACCTCTGGGCTTCTGTGGCGGTGACAACCATCGGTTTTTCGATCAGGACATCCAGCCCGGCTTCCAGGCAGGCTTTGGCCTGCTGGTAATGATAAGCATGCGGCGTCACGATGAAGGCAGCATCTAGGAGCCCGTGGTAGTCGTGCAGCAGCTTATCCAGGTCCGGCTGATCGGGAGGCGGAGGCAGACCGAGCGCCGCGAATTGAGAATTCGTCTGCGCGATCGCTTCGCCAGATGGGTCACAAAGAACGGCTATCTCGGTGCTATCCTGTTGTCGCAGCATACCGCGAACATGCCCGCGTGCCATGCTGCCGCAACCAATCATAGCTACGCGCACTCGATGGTTTTCGCTCATGGATCACTCCGTTTCGCCGACACTTGGGGTCGCCGGGGACCGGAATTACGTTCCCGTGCTTGACCCGTTTTTTAGCAACGTCTAGACTGAGATAGTGCAGGTCTGTAGGGGAGTTTTGGCCGAAAATCCCTTGACTCAGGTTAGGAACTCTGCTATACTGTGGCTGGATGCACACGTGTGCACTGGCTGGCTACATTATACATAGGAGGAAGGTAGCTTCAAAACACCCACCTAGCGGTCCCACGGGGTATCTTTGGCGTCGAGTCGTGCATTGCGTTCATCAAGGAGGAGAAATGTCTCTCACGCGTCGTACGTTACTTCGCAACTCTCTGCTGTTCGGCTCTGCCACCGTGCTGGCCGCCTGCCAGCCCAAGATTATCAAGGAGACCGTCGAGGTCGAAAAGATCGTGCAGCAGACGGTCGTGGTGGAAAAAGAAAAGGAAAAGGTCGTCAAGGAGACGGTCGTGGTCAAGGAGACCGTCGTCGCCAAGGAGGCGCCCAAGGCCAAGATCAAGCTCGAGCAAACCGACTACCAGAACTATGAGCCCAACAGCACGGTGCTCGATGAGTTGGTCGCCGATTTCAACGCCTACTACCCCGAGTACGAACTCAAACGCATGTCCCTCAGTGGCACGGAAGCGGTCGTGGCCCGCTACGCGGCCGGCGACCAGCCCACCATTCACGAGGATGTCCAGAGAGATATTCTGGGCCTGATCGACAACGGCGCTCTGCTTCCGGTGCAGGACTTTGTCGACGCTGATCCGACTTTCCCCAGGGACTGGTTGCCTAACGTTTGGGAGCGCTACACGCACCGCGATGGCAAGATCTACTGTATGGCGGAGGATGGCCAGGCCACGTATTTCGTCCTTAACCAGGATATGTTTGACAAGGCTGGTATTGCCATGCCTGGTGAGGATTGGACCAACGATGAGGTCCTCGACTTGGGCATGAAGTTTACCGTCGACCAAAACGGCAAGCATCCCAACGAGGCTGGTTTTGACGCGAATAACGTCAAGGTCTGGGGGGTGTGGGCATACCCCTGGGCTAACTTGTGCTCGGCGATCTGGCTCCACTATGGCGCTGCCATCACCGATCCCAAGGATCACTCCAAGGTTACGGTCAATAGCCCGGAGATGCTCGAGGCTATGGTTTGGCGTGCCAGGCAAGTATTGCCGCCACCGAACGGGCCCATGCATACCACCTGTGAGCTAGAGCCTACTTTCTACGACGGCGCTGTGGCCGTGCGCTCCGAAGGAAGCTGGTCCCTCGTCGCCCTGGAAAACCTGACATCCAAAACCGGCATACGTTGGGTATGGAGGAAATGGCCGGCCCCCAAGAAGGAGACCGAGCGCATGACCTTCATGGGCGACACAGGCATGTTCCTGCCCAAGACCGACGACGACCGCCAGAAGGGTTCCTGGACCTGGATTAACTGGCTTTTCCAGCCCAAGCAGCAAGCCCGCTGGTGCCTCGGTACCGGGTTCCTCCCCCTGCAACAGGGTGCTCTCAACTACCCGACCTATCAGGCGCAGACAAAGGACAGGCCCTGGTGGGGCCAGAGTGCCGAGTATATGGGCCACGCCGACCCCGATCATTGGGGCTGGTACGGCAGTGGCGGCTGCAAGAGCGCCTTTGAAGAGATGACCTGCAATATCCTGGCCGGTAAGATCAAGGAAGCTGACATCAAGGAAGCCTTGACCGACGTCGAGGCCAAGTGTAACAAGGCCATCGCGGACGCCTCTCCCGCGTAATCAACAGATCCATGGGCCTGGCGAGAGCTAGGCCCATGCGTTTTAGGGGATCATGGTGATCATTGTAGACTGCAATATCAAGGGTGGTATTGCGATTGCCCTAGACGAGGAGTGAGGCGAGTATGGAAGTAGCTAGTGTCGTGCGAAGGCCCAGGATGGGCAAGCACTCGCGAGAACGCCAGGAAGAGATCTGGGGATGGCTCTGTGCCTCTCCCTGGATCATCGGATTTCTGGCCTTCACGGTCGGGCCCATGCTTTTCTCTCTGTACGTCAGCACGATGGATTGGGCCGGCTACGGAGAGATGAAGTTCGTGGGGTTGTCCCAGTGGTATCAGGCCATCGTGGACCCCGACACGCTCAAGTCCTTGAATGCGACCTTTCTCTACGCTATCTTTGCCGTGCCGCTGGGGATGATACTTGCGCTGGTCCTCGCCCTGCTATTGAACCAGGAAGTAGTGGGTAAGAGCTTTTTGCGTGCCATCTACTTTACCCCTTCCGTGGTCTCGGGACTGGCTACCACTTATGTGTTCTTGCTCATTTTTGGCAGGCAGTCCCTGCTGAACGGCATACTCCACCAGTTGGGAATACCCAGCATGCCCTGGCTGACGGAGCCCGGCTGGGCGCGCGCGTCCGTGATCATCATGAGCCTTTGGGGGGTGGGAGGCAGCATGATCGTCTACCTGGCGGGACTCAAGGGGGTTCCGCAGCATCTCTACGAAGCGGTCAAGATCGATGGCGCCAACTCTGTGCAGTCTTTCTTTGCTATTACGTTACCCATGCTGTCACCCACGCTCTTTTTTACGTTAACAACCGGCATCATCGGTGCGCTGCAAATCTTTACCGTGGGTTACGTGTTTGGCCAAGGGCCCGAAGGGTCGACCTACTTTATCGTGCTGCGCATCTGGCATGCAGCTTTTCAGTGGTACAAGATGGGCTTTGCCTCGGCTTTGGCCTGGATGCTCTTTGCCGTGATCATGGTCATCACCGGCTTGCAGCTGTGGCTGGCCAAGTATTGGGTCTATTACGAGTCCTCCGTCTGAGGAGCGCAATCACTATGGAATCAGCTACTAAACAGATACTCTCCTCCATGGACCGCCCTGACGCCAAGTATGTTTATCAGAGCAGGCTCCGAAGAAATATAGGACGTTACCTATTAATCTACGTGTTGGCGCTTGGCGGGGCGCTCGCCTTCTTGGTGCCCTTTGCCTTTATGGTGTCCACCTCGCTCAAGAATAAAGATGAGTTGCTCCATTGGCCGCCCAACTGGTTTCCGGCGCCGCTGGTGTGGAATAACTATATCGAGCCCTTTAGGGTTGTTCCGTTTGGGTTGTACTATCGGAACTCTGCCATCATCACGGCCCTGTCGTTGATCGGCTCCCTGGCCAGCGGAGCCATCGTGTCCTTTGCCTTTGCGCGCCTGCGTTGGAGGGGCCGCGATGCGATGTTCATGCTCATCCTGGCCACTATGATGATCCCCGGCCAGGTGACGTTGATTCCTACGTACATCATCTTTGCCCGTATTGGCTGGGTAAACACCTGGCTACCGCTGGTCGTTCCCGCCTTTTTCGGAGGCGGCGCCTGGAACATTTTCTTGTTACGGCAGTATATGAGGACCATCCCCTACGAACTTGAGGAGGCTGCTGTGGTCGATGGGGCCTCGGTGCTACAGCGTTTCTGGAACATCGTCCTGCCGCTCACTGGGCCGGCAATGGCTACCTTGGCCATATTCGGCTTTATCGGCAGTTGGAACGATTTTATGGGGCCCCTGCTTTACCTAAGGGATATCGAGAAGATGACCGTGCAAGTGGGATTGGCCCGCTTCCGTAACGTTGACCTGATGAGGGTGGGCGGCATGCGTTACGAGTCGGGGGTCAACTATCTCATGGCCATGTCGACTATGGCCATCCTGCCCATCTTGATCGTGTTTATCGTGGCCCAAAAGTACTTTGTGGAGGGCATTCAGCTGACCGGGCTGAAGGGCTAACGCTGCTGGGGGGCCAGCCAGCGGTCCCTTTAGACGACCGTTACCACCCGCACAGGGCACCTCTCGTCGAGGGAACGCTGCGCCGCCATGGCCAATACCACGGCGGCGCGGCCATCCTTTCCCGTCACCAGGGGCGAGTGGTCTTCGCGGATGCAATTCACAAAGGCCTGCATCTCGCCCATGTAAGCTTCTGCATAACGCTCCAAGAAGAATTCGGGCGGCATGGCCGTGTGTATGCCCTCGCCGTTCGCATGAACGTGGCTATCTCGGGGGGGATTCTCCGCCGCCAGCAAACCTCGCGAACCCAAGACCTCCACCCGTTGGTCGTAGCCGTAGACTGCCTGCCTGCTGTTGTCGATCGTGCCCAAGGCCCCGTTTTCGAAAGATAGTGTGATCATCGCTGTGTCGATGTCGCCCGCCTGGCCGATGGCTGGGTCCACTTGCACGTTGCCCACGGCATAGACCTCCACGATTTCGCTGTCCATCAGGTATCGCGCCATGTCGAAATCGTGGATCGTCATATCGAAGAACATGCCGCCCGAGGCGCGCACATAGGCGATGGGCGGCGGTGCGGGGTCGCGGCTGGTGATGCGCAGGATGTGCGGCTCGCCGATTTCGCCGGCCGCTACTCCTTCTCGCACCCGACGGAAGCTGGGGTCGAAGCGACGGTTGAACCCCACCTGCAGCTTGACGCCAGCCCCGGCCAGCGTGGCCAGGGCTCGGTCGATCTGGGCCAGATCGCAGGCGACCGGCTTTTCACAGAAGATATGCTTGCCCGCTTGCGCTGCGTCGCTGATGATTTGCCCATGGGTGTCGCTGGAGGAGCAAATGACCACGGCATCGATGGCTGGGTCTTCCAGCAAACGATGGTAATCACCACTGACCTGGGAGATATGTAGCCGCCCGGCGACCTCCCGGGCGGCGTCCAGGCGCGGGTCAGCGATGGCTAGCACCTGGGCGCCGACCACCCGCTGAGCCAAGTTCTGCGCGTGGATCCTGCCGATGCGGCCAGCGCCGATGATAGCCAGGTGTACGTCGGGACGGGTGATCATTTTGTGGATCTCCTGTTCGTCTGTCATAGCCCAATGCTCAGAGAGCCAGACTCTCTAGGAAAGCGCGGTTGCGCCGGGCCGATTCCTGGGGCGTTCCGCCCTTGGATCCTCCCTGGCCGGGGAGCACATCCTGCTCTACCACGATCCAACCCTCATACTGCATGGCCCTCAGTTGGGCTACCACCCCCGCCCAGTCGACTGCCCCTTGGCCCAGGTGGCAGAATACGCCTCTCCGTACCGACTCCAAATAGTCCCAACCCCTGGCAGCCGCTTGAGCGCCCACTGCTGGCGCAAAATCCTTGAAATGCACATGCCAGATGCGGCTGGCATGCCGCCGCAGCCCGGCCAAAGCGTCCCCCCCGCCAAAGCTATAATGCCCGGTATCGAAACAGAGCCCCAGCAGGTGCGGGTCGGTCAGGCTCAGCAGCTTGTCCACTTCTGCTGGTGTTTCGACATAGCCGCCGCAATGGTGGTGAAACGCGGTGCGTAGTCCCGTAGCCTGGCGCACCCGTTCGGCGATCCACTGCGCACCCCCCGCAAAGGTGTCCCATTCTGCCGCGGTCAGGCCCTGCTCGGGACGAATGCGCCCAGCATACTGCGTGCGTACGGGGTCCTTGGCGTTGTCATCGGCCAAGATGAGATAGGGTACGTCTCCTCCCACCTCCACCAGCAGGCGTGCGGTGCGCAAGGCGGTCTTCAGGCCTCCATCGTGCGCCCGGGGATCCTTGAGCGCCACGGGGACAAACGCGCCCAGCAGGCTTAGCCCCCGCGTCCTCAGTTCTCCACGCAAGACCGCCGGGTCGGTGGGGAAAAAGCCCCAGTCACCCAACTCTGTGCCTTCGTAGCCCGTCTCCTGCATTTCGTCCAGCACCCGGCCATAGTCAGCCGTCTCCCCCTGCACCCTGAACTCCAGGATGCCCCAGGAACAAGGCGCGTTACCGATGTGTATCATTGTCGGTCTCCTGTCCATCGCCCATCGCAGGCAAGGCCCCTACTCAGAGGTGATATCGCTCCCTCTGTTGCGCCTCTTCGTACTCCTTGCGCGCTTGTCGAACGCTCTCCTGGGATGATACCTCGGAGACAGGGACATCCCACCAGGATTCGTACCCGGGCACTCGCTCCTCACGATCGGTCTGGACCACGATCACCGTGGTGCGCGTCTGTGCTTTTGCCGCCTCGAGTGCCGCCCGGAGCGAGGCCAGGTCTGCCGCTTGCAGCACGACGGCGCCAAGGCTTCGCGCATTGGCAGCATAGTCCACGGGCAACGGATCCCCGGCCAACTGCCCGCTGGCCGGATCGCGATACTCGTAGCGCGTGCCAAAGCCGGCGCTCCCCACCGATATCGAGAGGCCGCCGATGGAGGCGAACCCGTGATTGTCGAGCAGGATGATGGTCAGTTTGATCCCTTCCTGTACCGACGTCACTATCTCGGAAGGCATCATCAGGTAGGAGCCGTCCCCCACCATCACGTACACCTCGCGGCCGGGATCTGCTATCTTGACACCCATGCCGCCGGCAATCTCATAGCCCATGCAGGAATAGCCGTACTCCAGGTGATAGCCCTTTGGATCTCGGGTGCGCCAGAGCTTGTGCAGGTCGCCCGGTAGGCTTCCT
>CAYQDH010000233.1:0-8388 GCA_964416075.1 uncultured Anaerolineales bacterium
CGGCCGCGGGGCTGCACGAGGCGGTGCGCAGCGTTGGCTATATGGGGACGGTGGCCGTGGGGGCCTGGGCCAAGCCCTCGTCGCCCGCGCTGCGGCTGGGCGAAGAGTTCCACATGAACCGCACGCGCATCATCTCCACCCGCGCCTGTAGCATCCCCGTGGAGGATGCTCCGCGCTGGACCTATGAGCGCATCCAGGCCAGCGTTTTGCAGCTCTTTGTGGACCGGCGGTTGCAAGGGGATCCCATCGTGCAGCCTGTGGTGCCCTTTGCCCAGGCCGCCGAGGCCTACGCCGCGATCGAGCGCGAGCCTGAGCGATATATCAAGCTGGGCTTCACCCATCCCTGACACCAGTGAGCTACCCTCCCGCGGGTCCCGTAGGCGCGGTATCCATACCGCGGGCTGACACGAGAGCCCGATTGGAGATCGCCGCTACCCTCCCGCGAGTTCCGTAGCTGCGGTATCATGAGCATTAGCGAATTAACCGGGTAACGCGTCGGCCCTCGTCCCAGAGCCTAGCGATGAATCCCCGGTCTGACAAACCAAACGCGATAAATCGCGCTATATCGCGCTGCAATAGGTTTTTAACGTGATTTATCACGTTTTGTGTATCAACCTCGAATTCATTCGAGGAATGTGACGCGGGGGCGCCGCAGGGGCATGGGCCGTGACTTGCTCTATCTGGTTACCGCATTAATTCGTTAACTTGCATCAACCCCATGCTGCTGCGGCCGCGCGCCCACGCAACCCAAGGAGAATCGATCGTGCAACTAACCAACCTGCGCTGCGAGTTCCTCTTCGATCCCCTGGGGATCGATGTGCGCGAGCCGCGCCTATCGTGGGAGCTGCATGATATGCGGCGCGGCGTGACCCAGGTGGCCTACCGGGTGTTGGTGGCCTCCTCGCCGGAGCTTCTTGCCGCGGATCGGGGCGACCTGTGGGCTAGCGGGCGCGTGCCGAGCGATGAGACGTTGGGGATCGCCTATGCGGGGCAGCCCCTTGCTTCGCGCATGCTCTGCTATTGGAAGGCGCGTGCCTGGGCGCAGGTCAGCGAGGGCGGCCAGGCCATCCTGGAGACGCCTTGGAGCGACGTGGCCACCTGGAGCATGGGCCTGCTGCATCCCAGCGATTGGCTGGCGCGCTGGATCGGCGATCCCACGCCGCCCCCGCCCGATAGCCCGCCCCACAACGGCTACCGCAGCCTGCCTGCGGCCTCCCCCGAAACGGAGAAGTGGGTGGCCATCGATCTCGGCGCCCTGCGCCGCTTCAATGGCCTGCGCCTGTATGGCGCGCGCATCTTTGAGTCGCCCCCCAGCGATACGCCCGGTTACCTCTTCCCCCTGCGATTTCGGGTCGACGTCTCCGACCAGCCCGATTTCGGCGAATATGAGACCGTGGTGGATCACAGCCGGAGCGACATGCCCAATCCCGGCGTCCAGCCCGTCACCTATCGCTTCGAGCCTACGCTGGGCCGCTACGTGCGGCTGCTGCTGCGCGAAGGCAAGCTGCTGGTCACCCGCCTGCGCCCCGACCAGGATGGCGCCTATGGCTACGCTCTGGCCGAGATGGAGGTGCTGGACGGCCACAGCAACCTGGCCCTGGGGTGTGAGGTCCTGGCCTCGGATTCGTGGGAGTCGGCTGAGTTGGGGTACGATGCCCTGGCTGTGCCCGCTTCCTCCCCCCTGCCTGGCTCGTCCAAAAAGGCCTGGTCCAAGACCAGGTTGGTGGACGGCGACATCTACTGGCATTCCGGGGGACCGGTCAAGCCGCTGACCCCGCCGGTGCTGCGCCGCGAGTTCGTGCTCCCCGGGCCGGTGCGCCGCGCCACGCTCTACGCCACGGCGCTGGGCGTCTACGAGATGCATCTCAATGGCCAGCGCGTGGGCGACCATATCCTGGCCCCCGAATGGACCGACTATGGCCAGGGAGTGCAGTACCAGACCTACGATGTGACCGAGCTGCTGCGCCAAGGGGCCAACGTCATCGGCGCCTTGCTCGGCGACGGCCATTATGCCGGGCGTGTGGGCATGACCCAATCGTACGCCTCACTGCGCTTGCGCGCCGTCTACGGCCGCAAGCCGCGCCTGCGGGCTCAGCTGGAGGTCGAGCTGGACGATGGGCGCACGATTGCCATCGCTACGGATGGCGCATGGCGCTCCACCATCGATGGTCCCATCCGCCTGAGCGATATCTATGACGGAGAGGTCCAGGATGCGCGGCGCGAGCTCCCCGGGTGGGATCAGCCCGGGTATGATGAGAATGCAGCTGGGCCAGCCAACTGGCGACCCGTCGAGGTCGACGACACGCTCCGCATGCCGCTGCTGGCGCAGATCTATCCGCCCATCCGCATCACTTGCGCCGTGCCTGCCCAGGCGGTGCACTCCCCTGAGCGCGGGGTCTACATCTTGGACCTGGGACAGGATATCACCGGCTGGGTGCGCCTCAAGGTGTGCGGGCGCCCCGGCCAGCGCGTCGCCCTGCGTCACGCGGAAGCCCTGGATGCCGACGGCCGCCTCTACACGGCCATGCTGCGCGGCGCCGCGCAGACGGACCATTATACGCTGCGGGGAGATCCCCAGGGAGAGGTCTTCGAGCCGCATTTTACCTACCATGGCTTTCGCTATGTGGAGGTGAGTGGCCTGGATGAGCCACCCTCCATTCTACCCTCTCCCACAGACTCCGTGGGAGAGGGGCCGGGGGTGAGGGCTCTGATCGGGCAGGCCTTTCACTCCGCCATGCGCGAGACCAGCCTGTTCGAATGCTCCAGCGGCCTGGCTAACCAGTTGTGGCAGAACATCCTCTGGACGCAGCGCAATGTGCTACAGGGCACCTTTCTCGATTGCACCCAACGCGACGAGCGCCTGGGCTGGCTGGGCGACCCGCAGGCTTTCGCCCATACGGCCTGTTTCAACATGGACCTGGCGGCCTATCTGCACAAGCGTTTCCGCGACCTGCGCCAGGCACAGGCGCCGGACGGGCGCTATTACGAGATCGCGCCCAATGTGCTCGATGGGCCTTTCCCCACGGGCACGGCGGGCTGGGGCGACGAGGGCGCCATCTACCCCTGGGTAGCCTACACCCACTATGGCGACCGGCGGCTGTTGGAGGAGCAATTCGAGTCAGCCAAACGCTGGGTGGAGCACACGCGCGCCTGCAGCCCTGGCCTGATCAGCCCCTTTGGCACAGCGGGGGACTGGCTCAACGCCGATACCCAGGAGGTGGAAGACCTGCCCAAGCGGGGAGCCGCCGTACCCGGCGCCGCCGTACCCGGCGCTGTCTATGCCACCGCGTTTTTCGCCTACTCGGCGCGCATGGTGGCTCGGATGGCCAGCGCCCTCGGGCCGGCGGAGGATGGTCGCCGCTACACCGAGTTGTTCGAGGCCGTGCGCCAGGCGTTCAACCGCGCGTTCGTGCGTGCCGATGGGCGCATCGATGGCGACACCCAGGCCGGCTATGCGCTGGCCCTGCATTTCGATCTCTTGCCCGAGGCGCTGCGCTCCGCCGCGGTGGGCCACATGGTGGAGGCGATCCGGCGCTATGGTAACCGCGTCTCCACGGGCTTTCAGGCCACGGCCCGCATGATGTTGGAGCTCAGTCGCGGCGGCCAGAATGACTTGGCCTATGCCCTGCTGCACGACCGCCGCTGTCCCTCCTGGGGCTATATGATCGACCACGGGGCCACGACCATCTGGGAGCGCTGGGATGCCTACGTCGCCGGGCGCCAGTTGCGCGGCCAAGGCGTGCCTTCGGATCCTACCTGGCTGCAGCAGCCACTCGCCGAGGGTTTCCAGACCAGCTCGATGAACTCGTTCAACCATGCCGCGCTGGGTTCTGTGGGAGAGTGGATCTATCGCACCATCCTGGGCATCGAGCCGGACGAAACGCAGCCCGGCTACAAACATTTCCTGGTGCGCCCCCGGCCGGGGCCTGGGGTCACCTGGGCGCGCGGGGTGTATCTCTCGGTGCGCGGCAAGATCGCGGTGCATTGGCGAGCGGAGGAGGGCGCCTTCCATCTGGATGTCAGGGTGCCGCCCAACACGACGGCCACGGTCCATATACCCACGACGGACGCAGCGGCGCTGCGCGAGGGTGGCATCCCCTTGGAGCAGGCTGAGGGCGCCCGTCTCCTGCGGGTGGAGGATGGGATGGCGGTGCTGGATATTCAGTCGGGCGACTATGCCTTCGTCTCGCCGGTGTGACTGAATCGCTAGGGATAGAAAGGAGGGGAGAGGAGAGAAGCCATGTTGCAAGCTAGAGCGGTGGTGGCGGTGAGCCCGCGGGTGGTGGAGGTGCAGTCGATGGAGGTGCCCGATCCGGGCCCGCAGGAGGCGGTCATACGCATCGTCCACTCCTGGATCAGTAACGGCACGGAGGGCTCGTTCGTGCGCGGGGAGCGCATTGGCGGCGACACGCCCTGGCGTGAAGGGGACCCTATGCCCTTTCCCATCGTCACTGGTTACCAAAAGGTGGGCATCGTGGAGCAGGTGGGCGCGGCGATCAGCGATCTGCATGTGGGCGAGATGGTCTTTGCCACCGTGTCGCGCACGCCGGGGATGTACGGCACGCACGGCGGGCATGTCTCCCCGGCGGTCACTCACCGCTCCCAGATCTGGAAGCTTCCCGAGGGCATCGACCCCCTGGCGGTGAGTGGCCTGGTGCTGACGCAGGTGGGATATAACTGCGGCATACGTCCCGAGATCAAGCCGGGCGAGGCTGCTGTGGTCATCGGCGATGGCATGGTGGGTCACTGGGCAGCCCAGACGCTGTCCTACCGCGGCGCACAGGTGATGCTCCTGGGCAAGCACGACGAGCGCCTGGCGCGTTACACCCCCGGCCCGGGCGACCGCCTGGTGAATACCGGGCGAGAGGATCCCATGGGCGCGGCGAGGGAATGGGCGCCGGAGGGCCTGCAGGCGGTGGTGGATACGGTGGGATCGGTGAGGGATATCGAGCGCCTCCTGGGGCACATGCGCCGCTTTGGACACATCGTCTCCGCCGGTTTTCATGGCACGCGGGGGCTGATCGATATCCAGACGCTACGCAACCAGGAGCTCACGTTGCACGCTCCGGCGGGGTGGACCAAGGAGCGGATGGATGCCACCTTGGGCCTGGTGGCCCAGGGCGCCCTGCGCACCACGCACCTGATCACCCACCATTACCCCGTGGAGCGAGCCGCCGAGGCCTTTGACCTCATCCTCTCGCGGCGCGAGCCCGTGCTGGGTGTCATCTTGGATTGGAGCTAGCCATGCAGTAAGTCGGGTGGGGCGCGTCATGCCGAGTAGTCGTCCATGGCGCGGTGTGCCAACAGGAAGGGAATGACGTTCCCGTACGGCAATTTGCCCAAATTGCCGGCCCCGGTAAACGTCATGAGTAGGGCCGTACTCGGCCCGAAGCATCTCCGCTATGCCGTAGCGAGATACTGGGTAGGTGAACAGTGAACGAGCGAGAGAGATTCTGGCGCCTAATGCATTTCCAGCCGGTCGATCGTATCCCCCTCTGGGCGGACTGGCTGGGCCCGTTCAACCGCTGGCACGGCGAGGGCTTGCCCGAGGCCGTGAACGACCGCGCCAGCGCCATCCGGCACTTTGGCTTTGAGGGGATGTTCTCCGCCTTTTGGGGTGAGCCGCGCGTGCCGGTCAAGATCGGCCTCTATCCCGGCTACCCCGAAGAGACGCTGGAGGAGACGGGCGAATACCGCGTCTATCGCACCGGCGCGGGCACGGTGGTCAAGCAGTTCAAGAACATCCCCGGCTCGCTCAAGTCGACCCAGTGGCTAGAGTACCCCATCAAAACGCGGGACGACTGGCTGAGGCTGCGCGACGAGCAGCTCAACCCCGACGACCCGGGCCGCTATCCCCCAGCTGAAGAGTGGGCGGCCCTGAAGGTAGGCTGGTGCGAGCGGGACTATGTGATCAGCATCGACGGCGGCAGCTTTTACGGCTATGTGCGCGATTGGATCGGGGTGGAGAACCTCAGCCTGATCCTATACGACGATCCCGACCTGATCCACGAGATGATGGACTACCTGGCGGACTTTTACGTGCGCGTGCTCCGCCGGGCGGTGGAGGAGGTGGATATCGACTTTGCCATGTTCTGGGAGGACATGTGCTACAAGACGGGGCCGCTACTCTCTCCGGCGATGTTCCGGGAGTTCATGCTGCCCGGCTACAAGGCGGTGACCGCCTTCCTGCGGCAACATGGCGTGGATCTCTCCTGGGTCGACTGCGACGGCAACATCGAAGCGCTGCTTCCCCTGTGGATCGAGGGAGGGGTGCGCGGACATTATCCTTTGGAAGTCGCGTCGGATATGGATGCCGCCAAGCTGCGCCGGGAGTATGGCCACGAGATCGTCATGTGGGGCAACGTGGACAAGCGCGCCCTCACGGCGGGCCCGGCGGCCATCGACGCCGAGCTCGAGCGACTCGCGCCCGTGGTGGCGGAGGGCGGGTTTATCCCGCTGGTGGACCACGGCGTGCCCGACGATGTGCCTTACGAGAACTATATCTACTATCTGAAACGACGAAAGGAGCTGACCGGCTGGACATAACCGTGCCCGTTTGCCCGTTCTCCGGGCTCTGGTCGTCTTGACAGAATTGACAAGCTCGCATAAAATCCGTATGCTTTCCTTAACCTAATTGAACCATTCATTCTCTCTCTATCGGACGACGCCGTCTGGGCGCTTTCATCGCTTTTACGAGGTGGATACTATGTCAGTAGCCGTCACCAAAGGCCCGAGAGCAGGCATCTATGGCGCGTTAGGCAGGTTGATGCGTAGAACCCCAACACAGGCTCGCGAGGCCACTTGGGGGCTGTTGTTTGTCTCCCCCTGGATTCTGGGTCTGCTCATTTTCACCCTCGGACCCATCCTGTACAGCTTTTTCCTCAGCTTCACCGATTATGAGATCGGCGTCAAGCCCGATTGGGTGGGCCTGGATAACTATGCACGGGCTTTTAACTTGGGCAAGATATTCCCGGCTTTTGCGGACATCAAAGGGGACCGCCTCACGGGGTTGGCCATCTCCAAGACGCTGATCTACGCGGCCGCGGTGGTGCCCCTGGGCACGATGGGATCGCTGCTCCTGGCCCTTTTGCTCAACCAGAAGCTGGCTGGGACCTACTTTTACCGCGCCCTATTCTACATACCCTCCCTGATCCCCAGCATCGCTTCAGTGATGCTCTGGAAATACCTGATGCACCCGCGCGTCGGGCTCATCAACTCGCTGTTGGGATCGATCGGGATTCAGGGCCCCGGCTGGCTACAGGACCCCAAGTCGGCGATGGCTGCTGTCGTGCTCATCGGCCTGTGGGGCAGCATGGGCGGCAACCGCATGTTAATCTTCCTCGCCGGCCTGCAAGGGGTGCCCCGAGAGCTGTACGAGGCTTCCGAACTCGACGGCGCTGGCACGTGGCATCGCTTCGCCCATGTGACGCTGCCCATGATCTCGCCGACCGTGCTCTTTAACCTCATCCTGGGGGTGATCGGCGCTCTCCAGGTGTTCACCATCGCCTTCGCGGGTACCGCGGGAGGTCCCAGCTACGCCACCTGGTTCTATGCTCTACACATCTACCGCCAGGCCTTTGAGTATTTCTTCATGGGCTATGGCTCTGCGCTGGCCTGGATCTTTGCCGTGGGCCTGCTCTTCTTTACCTGGTTGCAGATGAGCGTGTCGAACCGTTGGGTCTTTTACGCAGGAGGGAAGTGAGCCATGACGCAATTCCCCGCAGCCCAAGCTCGCCTTTCCGACGTCCGGACAGTGCGCGGTGGATGGCAGGCCCGCCAGAGTAGAAGCCGCTTCCTGTCCTATACAGTCATTGCTGTTTTGATCGTCATCTTTGCTTTCCCGCTCTATTTCATGGTCATCACCTCGCTGATGACCCAGTTCGAGACCTATATCTGGCCGCCGCTGCTCTATCCCAAGTCCTGGCAGTGGGGAAATTACATCGAGGTATCCACGCGCGTGCCCCTGTGGCGCTGGTTCTGGAATACCATCCAGATTACGTTCTGGCAGGTGCTGGGCACCACCATCTCGTGCACCGTGGTGGCCTATGGCTTTTCGCGTTTCAACTTCCCGGGCCGTAACTTGCTGTTTGTGCTGACCCTCGGAACGATGATGTTCCCCGCCCAGATCACCTTGATTCCGCAGTTCATCCTGTTTCACAGATTGGGCTGGGTGAACACCTTCAAACCCCTTACGGTGCCGCACTTTTTCGGGGGAGGCGCCTTTTTCATCTTCTTGATGCGCCAGTTTATGATGCAGTTGCCACGCGATCTGGATGAGGCGGCCTTGATCGATGGCGCGAACTATGTGCGCGTATTGACCAGTATCCTTATGCCGCTGATCAAGCCAGCGCTGGGCACCGTGGCGATCATCAGCTTTATGAATGCGTG
>CAYQDH010000234.1:0-5464 GCA_964416075.1 uncultured Anaerolineales bacterium
GCCGGGTCAAGCCGGTGCCGCGCGTGGAGAACCTCAAGATCGTGGTCCTGGAAAACACCAAGGGCGGAAGACACATCCTGCGCTAGGAGGGCTCGGCCGGGGTGGGGGGTGTGGCCCTCTTGCTGACGTATGGCACGATGAGGATCGATGTTGCTCGACTGGATTTGCGTCGCGGACGCCCCTGGCATAATATGCCAGGCAAGGCACACCATGCTGGGCATATTATGCCTGGCCAACTTGGTTAGCGTGACACTATGCTGGGTCAAAGGAATGCATCCGTGGTAGAGCGACAGATGATCTATCCCCTCACCTTTCAGCCGGTGTTTCGCGACTATATCTGGGGCGGCCGCAACCTGGAGACACTCTTTGGTCGCCAGCTTCCACCAGGAGTCATAGCCGAGAGTTGGGAGATATCTGGGCATGCCAGTTCTCCCACTCAAGTGGACCAGGGCTACTGGCGTGGGTGTACCTTGCCCCATGTCTTGGATGCCCTCGGAGTGAACCTCGTGGGGCGTAGGGGCGCGGCCATGCTCTCGAGGGGACGCTTTCCCCTGCTCATCAAGCTACTCGACGCGAACCAGGATCTCTCGGTACAGGTTCATCCAGATGATGTCTTTGCCGGGATGCACGAGCACGGCGAGCTTGGCAAAACGGAAATGTGGTATGTTCTCCATGCGCGGCCCGGCGCTGAGCTGGTTTACGGCCTTAGGCGCGAGGCCACACCCGCAAGCTTGCGTCAAGCCATAGGAGACCATGCTCCGGAGAGGGAACTACACCGCCTGGCAGTGCAGGCGGGAGATGCCATCTTTATCCCTGCCGGCACTGTGCATGCGCTTTTGGCCGGCATCGTCGTGGCGGAGATACAGCAGAACTCGGATACTACCTATCGGTTATACGATTGGGGACGCGTGGGAGCCGATGGCAAACCACGCCCGTTGCACATCGACAAGGCGTTACGCGTCATCGATTGGGCTCGCGCCGAACCCCCCAAGGTTGAGCCTCGGTCCTTGCGGACCCTCGATGGTCTGCAGCAAAGTGAGTTGGTTCGTTGCGCGCAATTCGTGGTCCAGCGCGTAGGCCTGGATGCAGGAGCGAGTTTCCACGGCCTCTGCGATGGTACTACCCTGGAGATCTGGGGCTGCATCGAGGGGGACGTGATGCTCGAGTCCTCAGCTGAACTCTTGCCCATGCAGGCGATACGTTTCGCACTCCTCCCCGCCATCTTGGGGCCCTTTGCCATCGTGGCTCGGCAGCCCAGCGTTCTGTTGCGCGTGTGCCTCCCCGGATAGTCCCTGGTTTGCTCCCTTACCTCTGTGCTAGGCGCGCGCTTTGCCCAGCAAGGCAGCCAACTGCGCAGCCTGAGAGGCATGCACCAAGGCTATCGCCTCATCGGCTGGCTGCAGCACGAGGTCCCCATGCGGGAGGAGCAACTCACCTTTGCGGATAATGGCCATGAGCACGCAGTCGTTGGGCAGCACTAGTTCACGTAGCGACTTGCCTGCCGCGATCGAGGTGGGATGCACCTTCTCCTCGACGACGGAGAATAGCCCCTTGCGCAGCTTGACTAGTGTCATCATATCGCCCAAGGACATTTCCTCCGCCACCAGGCGAGCCATCAAGTCGGCCTGGTTCAGCGCCACGTCTACCCCCATGACCGGCGTGAAGAGCCATACGTTCTTCGGGTTATTGACGCGGCCAATCACCCTCGGCACATTGAACTCGAATCGCGCCAGACTGGTAATAACGAGGTTGATCTCGTCGTCCCCTGTGACGGCAGCGACCACATTGGTTTGCCTGATCCCTGCCGCTTCCAGGTCGCCGGGATCTGTGCCGCTCCCAATATAGATAACGTCCTCCGGCAAGTCACGGCGCAGGCGCTCTTGCTCCTCCCTGCGCACTTCGACCAGTTTGACTCGATGTCCTTCACTGAGTAGTAATGATGCTAGGTAGGTTCCCACCTTGCCGCCGCCTACGATCAGTACATGCATTGCTCTCTGCCTCCTTCTAGGCCAAGCCAAGCAGTTCGGTCAAGCGGTCGGCCGAAGTACTGAGCACGGCGACATAAACCATGTCGCCGTCACGGAACAGCGTGCCCAGGGTCGGCAGGAGAGTCCTGCCCCCACGGCTGACGGCCACCACATCGATTTCTCCGGGCACCACAAGCTCGTTGACCGTTCGCCCCACCAGAAGCGGGGGCACCTCCACCTCTACGATTTCCACATCACCGCCCAAGTTCGCCACGGGCTCCAACTGCGAGCGCGAGAGCAAGTCGGCTGCCCGCGTGATGCCCCACGTCACAGGTGCGATGGTGCGCAGGCCCAGACGCTTGTAGATCTCTGCCTTGCGTGGGTCGTAGAGGCGCGCCACCACCCGTGGGATATGAAAGACCTGGCTGGCCAGGCGAGCAGCCACCACATTGGCTTCATCGCTCTCTGTCAGCGCAGCTAGAGCATCGGCTCGATCGATGCCTGCCTCGAGCAGGACTTTGCGGTCGAAACCGATGCCCACGACCGTCTGTCCCTTGAATGCTGGCCCCAGCCGCGCAAAGGCGACCGGGTCTCGATCGACCACGGTGACAGCATGGCCGCGCAGGCTCATAGTCCGGGCCAAGCCCGAGCCCATGCGACCACAGCCGATAATGATGATCTTCATGTTTCACCTCCCGAACGTCGTCGTTCTCGCGAGCGCAGACCCGCTTTTCTGATCTCATCTACTATCAGCAGAGAGGGTGTCCAACTGAACAAAAAGAGCCAGTAGCGTAATGGCAAGTCCGCCGTGCCGAACACCCCATGCAAGGGCGGCAAGTAGACAAGACAAGCCACCACAACAAGCTCTGAGGCGATGCCCACCCAGATCAGATTGTTGTTGAAGAGAGGATGGCGGAAGAAAGACCTGCGTTCGGTACGCTGCGCAAAAAGGTTGCCGATCTGTGTCGTCACCACGGCGCCCAAGGCCATGGATGTTGCCGCCTGATACAGGTGTCCCTCCGATGGCAGGTCGAGCCATTGTCCCCAATAGCCATTGCTCCAGTACATAAAGTAGAATGCTGCCATGGCCGCGAGGCTCTGGACTGGCCCGAGTACCAGGTACGCCCTGGTCAGCAGAGAACGCGAAATAACGTGCTCCTTCAGGCTTCGCGGTGGCCGATCCATGATCCCCGGTTCCGGCGGCTCGGCTCCCAAAGCCAAAGCGGGCACGATATCCGTGCCCAGATCGATGGCCAGAATCTGCATCACCGTCAGCCCCAATGGGATGCGCGCTCCGCTCAGCACAAAGAGGATAAAAGGTATCGCTTCAGGCGTGTTACTGGTAAAGATGTACGTGCAGAACTTTTTGATGTTCGCGTAGACGGCTCGCCCTTCCTCCACTGCATTGACAATGGAAGCAAAGTTGTCGTCCGTCAGGATCATGTCAGCAGCCTCTTTGGCCACATCGGTGCCAGTGATGCCCATGGCCACGCCAATATCGGCTTTTTTCAGAGCCGGGGCGTCGTTGACGCCATCGCCAGTGACTGCGACCACGTGCCCCAGTTCCTGCAATACGCGCACGATGCGCAGCTTGTTCTCGGGGGCCGCGCGCGCAAAGATCACCTCATCTTGTAGAGCTTGCTTCAATGCCTCATCGGTCAGAGCGTCCAAGTCGATGCCGGTGATGATCCTCACTTGAGGACCGCGAATGATACCAATACGACGGGCGATCGTCTCGGCTGTCAAACCATAATCGCCCGTGATCATGATGATACGAATACCCGCATGGTAGCATTTTTCCACCGCCGTAGCCACTTCCGGCCGCGGAGGGTCCATCATGGCCACCAGACCGACGAAGGTCAGGTCGCGCTCTATCTCTTCTGCGGTGGCCTGCGCGTCACGGCTAGACCAATCGCACAACTCGGGCACAGGGCGAATGGCGATAGCCAGGACGCGCAGGCCATTACGCGCGTACTCGTCATTCGCCGCCGTAACTTGGGCTCGCCAACCATCGTCCAGAACGCGGTCCTGGCTATCGATAAGGATCCGAGTACAGAGCCCCAGTATCTCTTTGGGCGCCCCTTTAATGTAGGCGATAGGTATCTCATCGACTTGGTGAACGGTGGTCATACGCTTGCGCCGGGACTCGAAAGGGATCTGGCGCACACAGGGCGCGCAGGCGGCTTCACCCTCCAGGTCTACGCCTCCCTTGGCCGCAACGACGCGTAGCGCTGCTTCTGTGGGGTCCCCCAGAATGGTCCAGCGATCCGACTCCCCATCGGGGGATAACAGGCGGGCGTTGTTGCACAATCCGCTTGCCACCAGCAGTTGGCGCAAGTCGCCATTTACTGGCGCTGCCACGACCTTCTCATTCTCGTCCAGGATCTCTCCGATCGGAGCATAACCCACGCCCGTAACAGAGAAGCGCTGGCGAGCCAGCCACAGATGGCGCACGGTCATCTCATTCTGGGTGAGAGTGCCCGTCTTGTCCGTACAAATGACGGTGGTGCATCCCAGTGTCTCCACTGCGGAAAGGCGTTTGATCAGCGCATGGCGCTTGGCCATACGCTGCACGCCCATCGCCAGGGCCAGCGTCACAGTGGGCACCATCCCTTCGGGCACAAAGGCCACGATCATGCCCACGGCAAAAACAAAGCTTTCAGCCAGGCCGACGCCGGCCATGACGATGGCCAGGATGAAAAAGAGCACGCCAACGCCCACCGCGATTATCGTCACGACCTTGGTTGCGCGGGCCATCTCCTTCTGCAGCGGGCTCAGCTCTGCCTCCAACCCCTGCGTGAGGTGCGCGATCTTGCCGAACTCGGTCTCCATGCCCGTAGCAAAGACAACGGCTTTACCTGTACCGGCAGCCACACTCGTGCCGGCAAAGACCAGGTTAGGAATCTCAGCTCGGGACAACCCGGTTCTCAGGACAGCTTCGCTAGTTTTGCGGACCGGATGTGACTCGCCGCTCAGAGTGGACTGATCTACTCGCAGCTCCGATTCCTGTACCAAGCGCGCATCGGCCGATATGCGGTCCCCTTCATCAAGCAGCATAATGTCGCCCGGCACCAGTTCCTGCGCCAGGATACGCTCCTCTTCGCCCTGCCGTAACACCCGCACGTACGAAGGCAGGAGATTACGCAACGCCTCACTGGCCTTCTCCGCCTTGAACTCTTGCCAAAAGCTGAAGATGCCGTTGATCAAGTTGACTGCCCAGACAGCCAGGCCCAATTGGGGCATTCTGGCGACAAAGGCGGCGATGCCGCCCGCCCATAGCAGGATAGCCATGATGTGGGTAAAGTTGGCCAAGAACTTGACAATAAGTGGCGTGCCCTTGACCTCGCGGATGACATTAGGGCCGTATCGCTTTAGCCGCCCGGCGATCTCTTCCTGTGTCAGGCCCTCAGGGCGGGTCTCTAGGGCGTCATGTACATCAGAAACCAAGGCCGCCTGGATCGGCCCCCTTGCTTCTGGCCGATCCGCTGATCTTAGCT
>CAYQDH010000234.1:5474-8381 GCA_964416075.1 uncultured Anaerolineales bacterium
CTTCTGCTCCGTACTTGCCGTGCGCGTCACAGCATCCGTGCTACGCTGCTGGTGTTCAGCAGCAAGAAGGCGCGTCGCCACCCGAACGATCTCCACACGTGTTGCCTGGACGCTAGAATATCCTATGATCTCTCTCCTCGTTACCGTCGCCAGATCATGGCACACAGCCATCACCTGTCCTAGTGTTCAGCCACTGCACGACAGTGGGCGAAAGCTCACTGTTGTCCAGGTAAGGACCCCTTATGGTGTCGCGGCGAGTGGCCAGTTGTTCGAATGTGGTTGCAGGGCCACCTTTTATGTACAAGGGCACCAGTTGGTTCGTATGACTGCGCGAGTGCCACTCCAACCAGGGCACCGTGCCTGCCCCTTGGCTAACAAGCGGTTTCCAATTGGGATTCGATCCCGGTCCCGTCAGGTAGCCTGTTTCGTGGTCACTCGTCACGATCAAGAGAGTGTCGCACCAGTTGCTGGTCTCTTCTACCCAAGTCACAACACCTTCTACGGCGCGATTGAAATCGATCTGTTCCTCGATCATGCGTCCGGCCTGGTTATTGTGGCTCGCCCAGTCAACTGCGCCCCCCTCAACCATTAGAAAGAGGCCATCCGGGTCATTGTCGAGCACGTTGAGGGCAGCGTTGGTCATCTCCGCCAGGGTGGGCACGCGGTCATTCAAGGGAACAGCGTAGGGCTCTGCCCATCGATCACCTGCACGCGACTGCTGCAGCGTCTTGGCTACCTGGGCAATCCCGCAGACCCTCTGAGGGGTTTCTCCGAAGGCGAGGTCCTTGAACTGGTCTCGGGTTTCTATGAGCACCCAGCTATCCGATATGCCATCGCCATCCGCATCTGCTCCAGCAGTACCGGCGACTAGGTGGGCCCAGATGTCCTCGCTCCCAACGTATCGATAGACCGGTGACGCTGTGGGCTGCCCGTCATCGTCGTAGAAAGGATGGCCCGCTCCCATGACCACATCGATGGGACTGTCCAGGAGCATTTCGCCAGCGATCGCCTCATAGTTCCATCTTGAGATGTTGTGAGCCACAAAACCCGCCGGCGTGGCGTGACTCAGTGGCACTGTGGTGACAACCCCCGTAGCCTTGCCCAACGCCTCTGCGTATCCCATCGCATGTTGCAGGGGTTGCTTGGCCACGTCAACGCCAATGGCCCCGCTATAGGTCTTGGCGCCGCTAGATATCGCTGTGGCCGCGGCAGCGGAGTCGGTGGCATAACCAAGCACATAGTCAAAGCTGCGCCATGCCAACCGCGGATCGTATCCCTGTCCCTCCGAGGAAAATGTGCTCATCGCCAGCTGCACAGGAAACCGGTCGTAGACCTGCGTCCCTGGGGAGCCATATTGGTACAGGCTGGTAGCTTGTACATGGTTGTAGCCACAGCCGTCGCAGATCATCACGATCACATTCTTGGCCCTCGGTTGCGGCGTGGGAACCGGGGTGACAGGGGGAGCCGTACCCAGGCCTGTGAGTATGGGAAGGAACACCAGCGAGGTGATGACCAGGATGCACGCCAGGGAAACTCGGATCACCGTGCCCTCCCTCGACACCACGGGCGAGAATGACTATGGCCATGCGTGGTTGCCGGCAGATCAGGCTGACGCCCTGTTCATAGGCCACCATTGTAAGGCCATTACCCACTGAGATAATGCTCTAGTATAGGCGCCAGCGTGTCCAGCACAAGTTCCGCAGCGTACGGTTTGACAAAGCACATGGCCTGTGTTACTCTAGGTGGCGTCACCATCTGTAACCACATATTGCAGCCGCCTAGTGCATGCTCGACAGATGCAACGGGGGAACCATACGCGGGGCGAGTCGGCAAAGATGCTGTAGGGCCACTTCTTCGGCCCGAGCCCGACAGCTAACCTCGGAGGCGTCGAAGGAGGACACCTGGTCCTGTGAGGGTGCCCTTCTTTTTATTTTGGCCCTGTGGGGCCTCTAGGGCACCTCCTGTCAAAGGAGGATTTTCCCATGACCTCGCAGACGAGCGAAGTCGCTCCTGCCTCGCCACTCTTGGCGGCTGAACTACCCCCATCCGTGACCGCCACCCTCGAGGCGCAAGGAGCTCGACCCGAGCATATGCACCTGGCTGTGCAGTCAGACCTGGCGCCCGATGGGCAATTCGGAGAGCAATGGCTGTTGATCGATCAGGACGATCTCTGGGTGGTCGATCGGCACAATGGGACTGCCTCTCTGCGCTATCGCTTCCCTCTGGATGCCATCCAGGATGCCAAGGTTGAGCGCTGCGTGGGCAACGGCCTCATGCAGGTCACGATCGATGACCAGCCACAAGTCCTGATGCACTATTCCAATGAGCTCATCGGGCGTTTTGGCCGTGTAGCGCACTATCTCCACGAGCGTGCTGAGGAAGGGTCCAGTGTCCCCATCCCAGATCCTGACATCGATAGCCATCGATGCCTGGTCTGCAACCGCCTGCTGGTGGATCGGTCATCCAAGGTCTGCCCCGGTTGCATCCAGCGCGGCAAGATTCTCAAGCGCCTCCTCGGACTGGCCCGACCGTTCTGGGCGATCATGACGGGTGTTGTAGCCTTGATGTTGCTTGGTGTCTTGGTTGATCTTCTGCCCCCCTACCTTACGCGTATCCTTATCGACGACGTGCTCAAGGCCGGGGGCAAACCCCAGTTGCTGGGGTGGTTGGTCGGTGGGCTGCTCGTTATCCAGGTGGTTCGGGTGGTGATTACTATCGCCACGAACTGGATGACGATCAATGTGAGCATCCGGTTTACGTCCAGCCTTCGCGAACGACTGTTTGCCCATCTGAGAAAACTTCCTATCGAGTATTTCGACAAGAACCAGATCGGGCGACTGATGACCCGTGTGAACCAGGACACTGCCGAGTTGCAGGGTCTCGTTTCGCAGATGACCGGCTTCACGC
>CAYQDH010000235.1:0-8373 GCA_964416075.1 uncultured Anaerolineales bacterium
ACCCGCTCATCCAGCCGGGTGGTTGCCGAATTATCCAAATAGATGAACTGTTCAAGCACTTGATTCCCCTCCAACAGCAGACTCTTGATCGTCATCGTCTTCCCACACGATCTCAAAGGGATAGTCGATAGCATCTTGAGGACAAACCTCTTCACACGTCCCGCAGCCATCGCAATCTCGCTCTGGGTTCACGTGAGGCTGAGAACGATCCAGGACCAGCACGCCGCAGGAACAGACCTGGACGCACAATCCGCAACAGTTGCAGCGTTCTGGGTAGATGTGTGGAGCAGAGCACGAGAGATTCACGGTTGACTTCCTATATACAAACAACCATCATTCATTAAGAATTATAACAGGAATGATGGCTGCTTGTATACGACTTGCGTCACTTTTTGCGATCTTGCGAGCGCGCCACACCATGGCGCGCCCACGATTGTGCCAGTTACTTGGTGCGGGGAGGCTTCTCCTGGCCACCAGGTAGGTAGGGTGTGGGGATGTATTCCACGGAGGGTCGCCGCTGTGAGGCCTGAGGAAACAGGTTCATCAGATCATAGACCTCTTTGGGCATCTCGGTGGTTACGGGCAAGCCCAGGCCACGAGCCTCGTCCACGCCAATAGGGTAGTCATGTGTCCACAGCCCTGTAGAGAGTGCCTCCGCCACTTCGCGGGCACGCTCGGCCTCCATGTGGTTCGCTTCCAGAATCTCTTGCACGGTCCGCTTGACCTGGTCTATGGCCTTACGCGACATATCGGCCAGGATAAGGGTCTGGTCGTCTATCTCGTTGATAGATTTCTGCTCTAGGACTTGTAGGATCGAGGCCGCCGGCTGGCTGCCTATCTGGGGATCCACAGGTCCCAGGACAGCATTGGGATCCATGACGATTTCGTCCGCAGCCAGGGCGATGAGGGTGCCGCCGGACATGGCGTAATGAGGCACAAAGACAGTGACCTTGGCCGGATGGCGGCAGATGGCATGGGCGATCTGTTCGGCTGCGAGCACCAGGCCCCCGGGTGTGTGCAGCACGAGATCGATGGGCACCTCAGGAGAGGTGAGCTGGATAGCGCGCAGCACTTGCTCCGAGTCCTGGATATCGATATAGCGAGATATGGGGAACCCGAGTAAGGCCAAGGTCTCTTGGCGATGTATCAAAGCAATGACGCGCGTGTTCCGCAAGCTTTCGATGGCGTGGAAGAGACGCAGGCGCGTAGCCTCCAGCATCTTTTGCTTTATTATGGGCTGCACAAAAGAGAAGATCAGAAAGATAAAAAACAATATACTTGTATCCATCGCTCAACTCCTCGTGGCAAGGCTACCAAGGTCGATACTCGTCGGCATTCCAATGTGGGGAATAGGTGCGACGATCTTCGAACAACTTGACCAGTATAAGGCCCATCACGAACCCGCCCACGTGGGCCCACCAGGCCACGCCGCCGTACGTCTCTACGGATTCGGCCGCGGTCAGGCTGAGCACTCCACTGAACAACTGTGAGACGAACCAAAACCCTATGTAGAGAAGAGCAGGAATCTGCACAAACCACGGAATAAAGCCAAGAGGGATAAGGGTGACCACCCGCGCCCTGGGAAAGAGTACCATATAGGCGCCCATGACACCAGAGATCGCGCCGCTGGCGCCGACAATCGGGGTGCTCGACCCAGGGGAAAGGGCGATATGCAGGCCGGCCGCGGCGAGGCCCGTGAGCAGGTAAAAGAGGAGATAACGCCCAGTGCCCATGCGATCCTCGACGTTATCGCCAAAGATAAAGAGGGCCCACATGTTGCTGATGAGATGCAGCCAGCCACCATGCATGAACATTGAGCTGAACAGTGTAAATATCTGGCCCAGAGTGGGGTTCTCCAAGAGGCGAGAGGGCACCGCGGCGAAGCGCATGACAAACGACTCGAGCCCGGCCTCACCAAGCCCGGCCATGTAGATAAAGACGAGCACATTCGCGGCGATGATTGCCCAGTTCATGATGGACAAACGCCGCGCAGGAACCGTATCTCGCAGAGGTATCATGGCAGTTTTCGCCCCCGATCCATCCGTTCAACGGAACATGCCTGAGGTCAGCGTCCCAGCTCCTGACACAGGCGATCAGCGACGCCCACCGGGGTCAATCCGTGCTTGTTGAGCAATTCATCGGCGACGCCCGATTCGCCAAAGACATCGCGTGTGCCCAGGCGCACAAGCCGGGTACCACGGCCAGTCTCGGCCATCACTTCGGCAACGGCGCTGCCCAGGCCCCCAATGATGCTGTGTTCCTCAATAGTAACCAATAGGGGGGTGTCACTCATGGCCTGCAGCACCGCCTCTTGGTCCAGGGGTTTGATGGTGGACATGTTGAGGACTGTGGCGCCGATGTGGCGGTTGGCTAGGAGCTCGGCAGCCTGCAAGGCTACATTCATCATATGGCCGCAGGCGATTAGAGTCAAATCGCTCCCGGAGCGCATGCACACAGCCTTACCCAGCTGGAAGTGATAGGCGCCGTCAAAGAGGTCGGGCACCGGGTAACGACCGAGGCGGAGATAGAATGGTCCAGGCAACTGGGCGACGGCCAGGGTCATGGCCCGGGTCTCCACGCCGTCGGCAGGAACGAGCACCTGCATGTTGGGGAGGACACGCATCAGGGCGATATCTTCCAGGGATTGATGGCTGGCCCCATCGGGGCCCTGGGTCAAGCCTGCGCTTGAACCTGCCAGGATCACGTGCAAGCTGGGATAAGCGATCTGGATGCGCACGGGATCGTAACAGTGGCCGGTGAGAAAGATGGCAAACGAGTTGGCATAGGGTATCAGGCCAGAGGAGGCCATGCCCGCGGCTGTGCTCACCATGTCCATCTCGGATATGCCGATATCCAGAAACCGATCGGGGAAGGCGTCGCGAAAGAGCACGGTGCGCGTCGACTTGTACAGGTCCGCATCGATCACGGCCACGTTAGGAAAGGCGCGTCCCACCTCTACCAGGGCTTCGCCGTAGGCATTTCGTGTTTCTTGCATCCGGGTCATGTCATGCCTCCCGTACTTGCTTGAGCTGCGCTTCGAGTTCCGCCATTGCCCGCTGGAACTGTTCCTCGGTGATAACCGCATTGTGGAACTGGGGCTGCCCTTCGAAAAAAGATACCCCTTTGCCTTTGACGGTGTGCCCAATGATCAACGAGGGGACGTCGGTCGAGCCGTCGGACCAATCAAGGGCCTCGCAGATCTCGGCCATGTTGTGGCCATCGATCTCTCGCACGCGCCAGCCAAAGGAGCTCCACCGTGCCGACATGGGCTCCATCTTTTTCCCGCAGGCAGTTTGGTCCATGGCTTTGAGGCCGTTCCAGTCGATGATGGCTGTGACATTCCCCAGGCAATTGGTGGCTGTGGTGCTCATCGCCTCCCAGATTTGTCCTTCTTGCATCTCCCCATCGCCGATGAGGCAAAACACTCGATAGTCTCGCCCCTGGATGCGACCCGCCAAGGCCATGCCGTTGGCGTACGATAGCCCCTGGCCCAGCGATCCCGTGCAGCCCTCCAGGCCCGGCAGGTAGTGCATGGCCGGGTGTCCCTGCAGCCGGCTGCCAAGCCGCTTCATGGTAACGAGTTCCTCCACAGGAAAGACTCCCAGCATTGCCAGCGCTGCATATTGCGCGGGCACACAGTGACCCTTGCTCATGATAAAGCGATCTCGATCTGGCGAAGAGGGGTTCTGAGGATCGTAGCGCATCTTGTAAAAGTACAACGCCGTGACCAGGTCCGCTGCCGAGAGAGAGCCGCCAAAATGGTGGGCCTTGTTAGGCCCGAACATGCGCACAATGTGCAAGCGCATCTCCGCGGCGCGAATCTCGAGGAGATGAACATCAGCTGTCGCCATGCGTTCCATCGCTCCTTGCTTGAAATGTAAGGCGGGATTTCATGACACCACGTTCAAAGAAAATGACAACTGCTCATAGGAAACCAAAACGCTCTTCACAATTCCTCCACGACTAACCAGTATAATGTAACTGGAAATGAGCGAAAGGTCAAGCTCGCTACGGGTGTGAGGCATCACGCTGTTGATGTTGGCCAGAGTCACGATGCCAAGGTTTCGAGCACCTGATCAATTAAAAGTAACGAAGCGGGGAAAAATGCATAAAGCGAAAATCAACGTGGTTATCGATGCTATGATAGGACTGGCTTTTATTGTTGAAGCAGTATCGGGGTTTGTGTTGTGGGCGGTTCTGCCGCGCGGAGGGTATCAAGGCGGGCGCAATCTTTTGTACGAGGGCACCTTCATATTCAGCCGGAGCGCGTGGCTCTCGCTGCATGACTGGTTCGCCTTGGTTATGGTTCTGGGTGTGCTAGCCCATGTGGTGCTGCATTGGAAATGGATCACCTGTATAGTAAGGAATCTGTGGCGAGAGGCATTTCCTGCGACGCAACAGGTCCAGGCAGTACGGGAAGAGTGCCCTGCCTCTTGATGAACATAACCCACCAGAGAAGTTGACAAACAGGCGAGCCGGCACTAAGCTGAGTGCTGGCTCGTTTTATCCCTAGGAGGGGGGTGTGACGATGGGTTCGCGAATCCTTGTGATTGATGACGAAGTGCAGATTGTCCGTGTTTTGCGCGGCTATCTGGAAAAGGCTGGGTTCACGGTATTGACGGCCTATGACGGCGAAGAGGCGCTGCGCACAGCGCGGCAAGAGTCACCCGACCTTGTCGTGCTGGACCTCATGCTACCCGGCATGGATGGCCTGGATGTGTGCCGTATGTTGCGCAAGGAATCGAATGTGCCCATCATCATGTTGACCGCGCGAGTAGAAGAGACGGATCGGATCATTGGACTAGAGGTAGGGGCGGATGACTATGTGACCAAGCCCTTTAGCCCTCGTGAGATCGTGGCCAGGGTACGTGCCGTATTGCGGCGTACTCGTGGAGCAGAGATGGCTCCCGAGGATGACGAGATCCTGGAGATGGGCAAGTTGCGGCTCGATATTGCGCGACATTCACTGATGGTCAGCGAGCGCGTGGTGGAACTGACGCCTTCAGAGTTTGAGATTCTGAGGGCGATGATGAGAGCGCCCGCGCGTGTCTTTACTCGGGCGCAGTTGCTAGAAGCGGCTCAGGGCGTTGCTTATGAGGGGTATGAGCGAACCATCGATACGCACATCAAGAACCTGCGTCAGAAGATCGAGACCGAGCCCCGCCGGCCGCAGTACTTGCACACTGTGCATGGTGTGGGCTACAAGATGCAAGAGGGCTAGAACCGTGGCTAGGATGTCCTTTGCGCTCAAACTGATGCTCACCCTGGCCATTACTGTGGTGGTGGCCGTTGGTGCGGTGGCTGTCGTGGTCAACTTGGCTGGGGACCAGCACTTTCAAGACTATGTCTGGATGGAGCGGCGGCCGCAATTGCTAGCCTTGTTGCCAACTCTGCAAGAGCACTATGAGGCACAGGGGAGCTGGGCGGGCGCCGAGGATATCCTGAGTGCTGCGCTCCCCGGGAATGTGGGCATGGGACGTCGGCAGGGGCGTGGCCCCCAGATGGGCATGGGAAGCAGCGGCAGCCTGATGGTCGCGGATGGCCAAGGCCTCGTGGTTGCTGATCCTATGGGAGAGTCCGGCGGGCAGAGCCTGAGCGCTAGGGTCTTGGAGCGCAGCTTACCCATCGAGTCCGGCGGGCGCGTCGTCGGCTACCTCGTTACCAGCAGCGGCGCCAGCGAGCAGGCTTTTATCGAGAGTCTAAACCGCTCTATCTTGCTTGCCGGCACGGTGGCCAGCCTGGTGGCCATTCTGCTTGGCCTACTGCTTACGCGTACGGTAGTCAAGCCACTGCAAGTGCTGCGTGATGCAGCGCGCCGCATTGGCTCGCGCGACTTGGCCTATCGTATCCCGGTCACGACAGATGACGAAGTGGGAGATCTGGCACGCCAGTTCAATGATATGGCGGCGGCTCTGGAGCGCGATGAGAACGTCAGAAGGCGAATGGTGGCCGATATCTCCCATGAGCTGCGCACGCCGTTGACAGTTATACGAGGACAGGTAGAGGCTCTACAGGATGGCGTTTTTGATCTCACGCCTGACAATGTATCACCCATCCACGACCAAGTGTTGCTCCTCGGTCGCCTCGTGGATGACCTGCGGGATCTGGCACTGGCCGAGGCTGGGAGGCTGCCCCTTGAGTTTGGCCAGGTGGATCTGGGCGAGTTGAGTTCCCGTGTAGTAGCGAGTTTTCAGCCCCAGGCACAAGCCAGGCATATCTCGCTAAACATCGACAATGGTGCGGACCTGCCCTTGGTGCAGGCTGATGACCAGCGGCTAAAGCAGGTACTGGCGAACCTGCTGAGCAATGCACTGCGGCACACGCCAGAGGGGGGCTCCATCAGCTTGCGACTAGGAACCGAGAAGCAGGATGTCCTGGTCACCGTCTCTGATACGGGGCCGGGCATCGACGAGAAGGATCTGCCCTTTCTCTTTGACCGCTTTTACCGCGGGGATAGATCGCGAAGCCGCACAGAAGGTGGCAGTGGCCTGGGCCTGGCCATCGCACGCCAGATCGTAGAGGCACATGGGGGCGAGATTAGTGTATCGAGTCCTCCACACCGGGGAGCTTCCTTCACGGTGCGCTTACCCGTCCGCGGCGATAGTGCGTGAACCCAGGTGGAGCTAGAGCAAGTGCCTGACGCACCGCAGGTTTACCGATCGAACAGGTCGATGTATTCGTGTTGTAGCATGTCCTGGGCTTGCGTGCCCAGGATTTGCAGGAGTTCGGCAATAAGCGCTGCTTTACGCATGGCATCCTGTTGCGACCAGGTGCGACTCTTGACCTCGACATAGAGCTCGGGGCGCGGGGGTTGCTCGATACGATCCAGATTGACCGCAAAGTCGACACCCTTGAAGCGAATGCGGTAGCGCTCGCGGTGCTTGAAGACTTCTTTCTCACGCTGAGGCTGAAAGTACTCGCGGTAAAAGCGCAAGCTGCGGTCTGCCGGGGCGGTGTAGCGCGAACGGCTGAGTACGACACTATTTTCATATTCGGCTTCTCGCGCCGGCCCCAGGAGCGTCAATGTATAGATGGGCCGTACAGAGTCGTCCTCGGTCAAGATGTTGTCCTCGCGATAGCGTAGACGCCCCTGTTCGGGATCCGCAAAGAAAAAGTACGTATCGTACTGATCGCGGGAGGTATGCTGGGTGATCCGAATCTGAGCGTGCTCCAGGGCGCGAGCAAACGCTTGGTCATCCTGGATGATCCCCTTGGCTTGGACCTCAAAGGTCTCCTGTTGCTGCAATCCTCCGATGGCCACCAGTTTGTCCAGGACGTTTCTCTCGCGCGCAACAAAGAAACGGTTGATGTCGTTCGCCAGGGTGCGAGCCTGTTCGATCACCTGGCGCTCATCTACCGTTAGCAGGACGCGATCTCTGACAACGGCGCGGCCATTGACGTAGACATCCTGAACATCGCAGCCCTTGGCCGTGTACACCAGTTGGGAATAGATGTTCAGACCCGTGGTATCGTAGCGCGGCACCGCATAGGTGGCATCCAGGCCAACGACGATGAGGTCAGCACGCTTGCCCGGCTCCAGGGACCCGGTGAGGTGGTCGAGGTGCAGAGCCCTGGCGCCCTCAATGGTCGCCATGGCGATCGCTTCGGCAGCGGGCACAGCGGTAGGGTTGCCTGTGGCCATCTTGGGCAAAAGCGCAGCCAGTCTGGTTTCCTCGAACATATCCAGATCGTTGTTGCTGGCGCAACCATCGGTGCCCACGCCAACCGCCAGGCCCCCCTGGATCATCTCGGCCACGGGGGCTATGCCACTGGACAGTTTTAGGTTACTCGTAGGGTTGTGCGCTATTCCCACACCATGGTCGGCCAACAGAGCTATCTCTTCGCGATCGACATGCACACAATGCGCAGCCACCACCCGCGAATCGAGGACGCCTTGTTCTTCCAGCCAGCGGGCCGGAGGCATCGTGGTGGCGGCGATCCACTGTTGTACCTCATCGGCGGTCTCAGAAACATGGATGAGTTGCGGAACCTGGTAGCGCTGCGCCAGTTCCGTTGTCTCGCGTAGAATCTCGGGGGTGCACATGTACACCGAGTGAGGGGCGGGGGCCGCCACGATGAGGTCATGGCCCTGCCATTGGGCCATGAAATCCTGGGCATGCCGCAGGCTATCCTCATAGCTGGCCGCGTCGGGCGTGGGCAATTTCATTACCGTCTGGCCGCAAATGCCGCGCATCCCCGCTTGTACCGCAGCCCAAGCCACCTCCTCTTCATGATAGTACATATCGGCGAAACATGTGGTGCCACTGCGTAGCATTTCGGCACAGGAAAGCAGTGTTCCCAAGAAACAGAACTCGGGATTGACAAAGGCGCGTTCCACCGGCAACATATACCCATAGAGCCACACGTCCAGAC
>CAYQDH010000236.1:0-8334 GCA_964416075.1 uncultured Anaerolineales bacterium
TTGTTGGGACAACTGCTGGTCGGCGTGGCAAACTGCGGCCCGAGGGCGAACATGTCCAGGTCGTGCCAGGCGCCGGGCCCGATGTGCGGCCGCCAGTCCTCCTGTAGATAATCGTCGGACATAAAGGCGTTCTTGAGCAGGCTGGACCAGTTGTCGGCGGTGTCTGGGATGCCGCGCCACATCTGCGCCCAGGCCTTGTAGGCCTCGATGTGGGCCAACCGCGCCTCGGTGCAGATGCTGAGCACGATATCGCGGCCCACTGCCTCGAGCGCGCGCCCCATGCGCTCCAGCGAGCGCGGGTCGGTGGGCGCCCAGTCGTATTTGAGGAAATCCACGCCCCATTCCACCCATTGCGCCACATCCTGCGCCTCGTGTTTCTCCAGGCCCACATAGTGGCCCGTGGGGATGGGATGGATGGGGTAGTCGGGGTCGGGAGCCCCGGAGGAGCAGCCGATCAATCCCGGGCCGCCCCAGTCCGCCACCGCTTCCTGCTCGCTGCAGCCCCATGGCACGGCCCAGGGGGTGGAATAGATGCCGAGCTTTAGTCCGTGGGCATGGACATAGTCGGCGAGCGAGCGCATGTCCGGGAATTTCCTGTTCGGCTGGATGGCGTTGTACTTGCCGCCCCGCGCGCCCTGCCAGCACGAGTCTATATTGACGTAACTATAGCCGCGGGCCGCCAGGCCCGTGCTCACCAGGGCCTCCGCGGCGGCGCGCACCTTGGCGTCATCCACCCAGCGCCGCCAGGCGTTCCAGCTGTTCCAGCCCATCGGCGGCGTCAGCGCCAAGCCGCGACCGATGGCCATCACCATCTCTTTCTCTGCCTTGCCGTGTCGGTTCTCGGCGCGCAGCAGTACCGGCCAGTCGCCCTCGCGCGAAGCCGCGCCGCTGATCTGCCCGCTCTCGGCATCGAGGCGCAGTCCCTCGGGCAGCCCCTCGGCGGCGTAGCGGATGGGGCGTTCGCCCGTCGTCGGGATGGCGTAGAAATAGGGACGCCTCGCCGAGGCCCCATAGATCTTGGGGCCGAGCAGGGCGGGCACTCCCTCGTCCCACGTGGCAACGCTGGCTAGCCGGACTTGTGACGTCATCTTCTCACTCCTGTTCGTGCGAACTTTTGGCCAGGTCCTCTTTCAGAAACCACCGCGCAAAGAACGTCGCGCCCAGAAAGGCCAGGCCCACCGCGCCGGTGATCAGCGGGCCGATCCACACCAGCCACCCGCTGCCGCCGGAGGCGATGCGCGCCCTAAGCGGTCGCTGCGGGTCATAGGCCACCATCACCTCGGCGTCCACCTCATAAGGTTGCGGCCAGGTTCCCTCGGATAGCTGCACCGTCTTGCGCGTGCCGTCCGGCAAGGTAAAGGTGACCACCGGATAATAGTACTCTTGCCCCTGCTGGTCGCGGCGCACCACCATATCGACGACATACCCCGGCACGCGCACCTCTCGCGCCCTGCTGCGCGCCGCGCCCACCGTAAGGACGACGGCGATGCCCAGGCTGAGGATGGCGATTCCTGAAAAGATCGCCATGATCACCCTGGGCATCTGCCGGGTGCTTCGCTCCATCTCACGGATTTCGGCCTCGAGTTCCTTGTCCGAGTCATCCTCTTTGCCCATCCTCAGGTATCCCATTCCGCTCTCAGCGTCTCTTGGTAATGCAAGGCATCGATGCCCCTTACTCGCCAGGAGCCAAACGCCGGATGCTCGCATAGTACCATGACTCTACCCTTTCACCCCTCCCGCCGTCAAGCCCGAGGTCAGGTAGCGCTGCAAAACAAAGAACACCACCAGCACCGGGATGGAGACCATGATGCTCATGGCGGCGAACTTGCTCCACGGCGTGTTCGACGCGTACTGCCCCTGCATCCCATAGAGGGCCATCGACAGGGTGAACCACTTGGGGTTGGAGAGGAACTGCCAAGACAGGATGAACTCGGTCCAGCCGCCCATAAACCCGTACAGCGCGGTCACCGCCAGCCCCGGCAGCGCCAGGGGCATCATGATGTACCAAAAAGTCTCGTTCGGATTGGCGCCATCGATCAGCGCCGCCTCTTCCAGGTCCTTGGGGATGGTGTCGATAAAGCCCTTCATATTCCAGATCGAAAAGGGCAGCGCCCCGGCGATCATGGCGATCCCCACCCCCAGCAGCGAGTTGCGCAGCTCGGGGCCGAGGACGATGTTCAGCATCACAAAGAGCGCCGCCAGCGTCGCCGTGCTGGGGATCATCAGCACGATGACAAAGGCCAACATCCCCGCCTGGCGCCCCGGAAAACGAAACCGCGAAAAGGCATAGGCGGCGGTGGTGCCGATCAGGACCGCCAAGAGCGACACGCCAAACCCCAGGATGGCGCTATTACGCGCCAGTTGCCAGAAAGTGACGGGGTTGGGGGTAGGCGACGTGATGGCGTCCCCAAACGCTTTGAGGCTGGCCCCCGGGGGCACGAGCGAGGTGGGCCGAGCCACGTTTCGCGGGTCCAAGGCCATGGAGAACACCCACAGAACCGGAAAGATGACGATGGCCAGCACTAGCAGGGCCAGCAGCTGCGAGATGATCTGCCGGCGCAGGCTGATTGGTTTGTCACTCATTGTAGGCCTCCGTGGCGCGCGAGATACGGTTGGTGATCAAGGTGATGGCTGCCAGGACGATAAAGACGATGTAGGAAAAGGAAGCAGCCACCGCGTAGGGCCGCACGTTGCCCACGCCGCCCACGTTGATGCTGGTCTCGTTGACAAAGCGGTAAGCCTGGGTGACCAGGATCTCGGTCTGGTGCAGCGGGCCTCCACCGGAGATAAAGTAGATCACGTTGAACTGGTTGAAGGTCATCATGATGCCGATCATGATCGCCGGCACCATGGCCGGGCGTATGAGCGGCACCGTAATATACCAGAAGGCCTGCCAGCCCGTGGCCCCGTCGATGGCCCCGGCCTCGTACAAGTCCTTGGCGATCCCCTGCAGCGCCCCCGTGGCGATGGTCATCATAAAAGGCCAGCCCAGCCATACGTTGGCCACAAAGATAGCCACGAAGGACAGGGGAAAGAGTTGCCCCAGGCTCGCCGTCACGGCATTGGGCCCCCACACCGGCAGGGCAAAGAGGATCTGCAAGAACACCGCCCAGGGGATGAGCACCCACGCTTTCTGGCGCACCCAGCGGCTAAAGAGGGGCGCCACGATGAGCAGCAGGAATAGGAACAGCATGAACCAGGGGTTGGCCCCCGCGGGCAGGCGCACAAAGGGGGGGATCCAGGGCAAGGGGGGATCGATCTCCTGCAGCCAGCGCAGCCCTTGCGAGATGCCCAAAGCGCGAAGGACCATGTTCACCGATCCCGATTGGTCGTCGAACATGTTCTTCCACACCATCGACGCCACCAGGCTGGGCAGCGCCCAGGGGATGATGAACACGGCGCGGTAGAACCGCTTGAACCACAGCCCCTTGGGGTTGAGCAACATGGCCACCGCCACGCCGATCACCACGTGGAACGTCACCTGGGTAAAGGTCCAAATCAAGTTGAAGAGCAGGATGCGCCAAAAGTCGAACCCGGAGAGGATCTGGCCCAGGGTATTCAGCGTCACGCTCAAATAGTTGCTCAGGCCGATCAGCTGCGGCGAGTTGTACTTTTCGGCCAGAGAGGGAACAAAGCTGCCCCAAACCTGCCCAAAGAGGTTGGTGGTTCGCAGGTTGAGGTTGCTGTAGTTGGTGAACGACATCCATACCTGGAAGAGGAGGGGGAAGAAGGTGATCACGGCCATGATCAGTGCGGCCGGCAGGATGTAGGCGTAGGCCAACCGCGCTATCTTGGACTCTTTCCACAACGTGGCCGGTGGCCGAGGAGCAGGACGAGTTATCGTAGCCATTCGACACCTCCCATCACGAGACCCTATCCCCGTGAGGGAAGATGTGTGGCAGGGATAGAGACCCGCAAGATGATTCTTGGATGGAGAACCGAATCCCGGCTCTTGCCGTGGTCCCTCGAGTGGATACCATCCGAGGGACCACGATAGGGCATCCGTACGCTCTTACTTTTTGTTCGCTGCGTTGATCAGTGTCGTCGCTTCCTTGGCCGCGTCTGCGGGCTCGCTCTTGCCCTCGATGACCTTGGTGATCATGTCGCCGGCGGGTCCCCACACAGAGCCCATCTCCGGCTCATTGGGAAAGTAGGAGGCGCTCTGGGTCTGCACGATGATGGCAGCCACGATCGGGTCGCTGGCCTTGACGCTCTTGTTGGAGGGGATATGGCCCGCCGCGATAGCCTGGTTGGATTGGATCTCCGCGCTGACCATCACCTTCATAAAGGCGATCGCTGCAGCCTGGGCATCTCCCTTGGAGTTGGCGCTCAGGAAGAGGTTCTTGGTGCCCAGGAAGGGGGCGAAGGTCTTGCCGGTCTTGGTGATCTTGAGCGGGGCCGCGACGCCCAGCTTGTCGGCGCCCAGCGCACCCGAGTAGTCGCCTGTGGCCCAGGGGCCGTTAAAGACCATGCCCACCTGCTTATCCTTAAAGGCCGCATCCAGCTTGGCGCCATCGGAGCTGCCGACGACTTTATCCGTGGTGGCGACCTGTTTCAGGTAGGCCAACCAGTCGGCCGCGCCGCTTCCCTGGTCGAACACGCACTTTTGGTTGGCGTCAAAGATGGCGCCGTCAAAGCCGTACAAGAATCCCACGGCGTGATAGAACTGCGTGTTGAACGCCAGGCCGCTGGCGGCGGCGATGGTCAGCAGGTCTTCGGTGTTCGTGGGCGGGGTCTGCACCATGTCTTTGTTGTACCACAGCACTACGGCTTCCACGCTCTCGGGGAGGGCCATCACCTTCCCCTGGTACTTGTTCGCTTCGACGGCCGCGGGGTTGAGGTCTGCCAAGACGCCGGCGGCCACCGTGTCCAGCTCGACGATCAATTTGGCCGTCGTAAGCTCCCCGATCCAGTCCTTGGGCCCGATCAGCAGGTCGGGTCCGCCGCCCGTGGAGGCCTCCGTGGTGAATTTGTTCTTGAGATCGCCAAAGGGCACCGCCAAGGTTTCGATGGTGGCTCCGGCATTGGCCGCTTTGTAGGCGGCGATGGCGGCGTCTAGCAAGGCCAGCTCTTTCGGGTCGGTCCAGCCATGCCATAGAGTAATCGGGGCCAGTGCTTTGGGGGCCGCGGTGGGCTCGGTCTTGGGCGCCTCGGCTTGGGGCGCTTGGGTGGGCGCGGGGGTGGCCTTGGGGGCGCATGCTCCCAAGACGAGCAACATCAACATACACACGCTCAGTAATAGGTACCACTGCTTTCTCATTCGATATCTCCTCTCATCCTCGAGAACAATAGGGCTGCAACACTGCAGAGCTGTCATTAGCTGCTGGGCAATGGTTGGGCGTTGTGGGGCGTCACCTCCTCCCTCAGCATGAATTTGGCGTCTGACGCCTGCAAACAAGGCTAAGGCATACTATAGTATGATTGACTGTGCTGTCAACAACCGCATAGAACCCAAGCCGAAGCGCCGGCCGCCACCATTTTGCGCTGCGGGGCCAAGCTTGTATAATGGTACCATAATGGAATCATAACGGAGCCCCAGATGACCACCATAACCGTGAAGAGTATTCCGCCCGAGCTGTACGACCAAGTGAGAAGCGCTGCGGCGGCCAACCACCGCAGCATCAACCGGGAGATCATCGCCTGTCTGGAACGTGTCTATTCAAGTCAGGCCATAGACCCCGAGGCCATGATCGCCAAAGCGCGGCAACTGCGAGAGGAGCTCGGGACCTATCGCGTCAACGACGAGGAGCTGGATGGCGCCAGGCAGGCCGGACGCCCATGATCGTCGTCGATACCAATGTCATCGCCTACCTCTTCCTGCCTGGCGAGCGATCCGCACAGGTTGAGCAGCTGCTTCGGCGGCAGCCCCAGTGGGCCGCTCCCGTGCTGTGGCGCAGCGAGTTCTGCAACATCCTGGCGCTCTACCTGCGCAAGGGGCTGCTCTCCCGTCAGGGAGCGCACTCTATCATGGACCAGGCCTTGCTGCTGCTCAACGGTCGCGAGTTTGCGGTGAGTCCGGCCCAGGTGCTCGACCTGTGCGCCGCCAGCGGGTGCTCGGCCTATGACTGCGAATTCGTGGCCCTGGCGCGCGACCTGGCCATCCCCCTGGTCACGGTGGACCGCGAGATCCTGCGCTGTTTCCCCGAGACCGCCGTGGCGCCGGACAACCTAGCCCCCGTATGAACGCCATTCCGAGTCTGGAATGGGCAGCTACCCACCCCCGCGCCCAGACGTTACCGTAGGCGCGATTTCCAAATCGCGTTCTTCGGAACCCCATGCGCAGGACGGTAGCAGGCTCAACCGTGAGCCCCCGCGCCCATCACACTGCTATCGTTTCTGCGCCAAAACCTTGGCCACCCGCCCCGCTTCCGTCTCCCCTTCGGGCACGCCCGACATGGCGTGGGCGATGGAGGCCATCCGCTCGCACGACTCGATGGCCGTGCCCACGTCCAGGGGGCGCGGCTGCGGGCCGGCCAGCCGGGTAAAATTGCCGCCATAGATCTTGTTCAGGGTCTCATCGGGCAACGACATCCCGCGGATGATCCCATCCTCCGGCTTGCCCAGCAGGAAATCGACCCCCTGGGGGATGCGGAAGGTGTCCGCGCTCTCTAGCCAGCGGAACACGATCCCCGCGCGATAGATCCCCTCCTGAACCGTCAATCTGCTGGCCAGGTCGGTGCCGTAGACGATGCGCTCGGCGTACTTGATAAAGAACGCCCGGCTGGCGTCCACGTCGCGCGACAGGTTGTAGAGCATCTCGATCCCCGGGGCCAGGTCGAAATTCACGCTGGGGTGCTCGTCCAGGAAGCGCCCGGCGCGCGCCAGGTCCGCCGACAAAAAGTAAAAATGGGCGAACATCACCTTGAGCCGCGGATGCCTGGCCAGCACCTCGTCCACTTCGGCGTATTGCGTCTCCTTCGGCACATCGTGGGGGCCATAGCCCCAGTGCAGCTCTTGCGCCCAGGCGGGCAGCTTGCTGGGATCCCAGAATTCCTCCGGATCGTTGACATGCCACACGATGGGCAGCCCCGTTTCCTCGACGCGCGCCCAATAGTCGGCGAAATAGGGGTCGGTCACCGGGACATTCATCACTTGCCGGGAGGTGGGCTTGCCCTCCACCATCTTGAGGCCATCGCAGCCCATCGCACGGATCAGGTCCACCTGCTCGGCCAGCGTGCGCGTGTGCACGCGTCCCCCGGAGAGCTTGGCGGCGTGGTTCAGCCCGGCAAAGACGTAGAAAACCTGCGGGCGGCGAGCCTTCATATACAAGGACCCCGCCAGCCCCTCCCCTTTCTCCGCGTTCTGGATGGAGACCAGGGCCATCTTGTCGATCCCCGTGGCCTCGCGGATGCCCAACATGGCCCTTTCCTCGGCCATGTTCCCCATGTGTACGTGGTTATCCACAATGCCCTTGATGCGCGAGCTCCATTCGCTCATTTCGGTCGTCCCTCCATTCGTGAGTGGCCGGCGGATCGGGGACCGACGGCGATGGGAGGAGATGTCGCTGGCCCCGACCGCAGCGGAAACCTGTGGCTCTGACTATGCATCGACACAGGCCAGGCGTCAAGTGGGGCTTCCATCCGGGTGTGTCCAGGATTTCGGTAGGGCCAATTCATGAATTGGCCCTGCGGGGGCAGTTTCCCAGAATCTTACACACCCCCTCATCCTTCAGGCTGCTGGTCCTGCAGTATGAGCAGGGCCAGGAACTCCAGTGGAGCGAGGATCCTTATCCCCTCGTATTCCTTGAGATCCAGGAGGTGGTGGTCGCCACTGATGATGTACTCGGCCTCCCCATGCAGGGCGCACTCGAGGTAACGGTTGTCGGTTGGGTCGCGATCGATGACAGAAACCTCTTTGGAAGGAGCCACCAAGATCGCGCGAGCCTGCAGCAGGTGCACAAATCGTTGGATCGCTTCATCCGGCAATGAATAATGGGTCTGCAGGCGAGGGTAATGAAGCACGCGCTCCAATTCCCCGAGGATGGCGGCCGAGACCACGAGATCGAACTTACCTTTCCTCCAGTAATCCAGAAGCCTGGCAGGGGCTCCCTTGGCGGCAATGAGCGCACTCACGAACACATTGGCATCTAGGACGATTCGCATACGGGAACCTACTCAGCCGGCGGTTGGCGAACAGCTTGCTGCGCCTCTAGAACTGCCTGCATGACCTGGTCTGGGTCAGCGTCAGCGTTGAGCTCCTGGATCGTCCGGATGGCATCAAAGAACTCCTCGCGCTCTTTCCTCCACTGCCGGTACACTTCCATCGGCACCACGGCAGCAGCAGGCTGGCCGTGCCGGATGATGATATAGTTGTCCCCCTGGTACTTGACCTGGT
>CAYQDH010000237.1:0-8323 GCA_964416075.1 uncultured Anaerolineales bacterium
GAGATCGGGGAACTTGTGAGGATCGCGAAGGAAAAATACAGGGGTATTGTTCCCTACCAGATCCCAGTTACCCTCTTCGGTATAGAACTTCATAGCAAAGCCACGGATATCACGCTCTGCGTCAGCGGCGCCGCGCTCACCGGCCACGGTGGAAAAGCGCACGAATACCTCGGTTTCCTTGCCAATGGCCGAGAATAACTTGGCCTTGGTGAACCGGGTGATGTCATGGGTGACGGTGAACTTGCCGAACGCGCCCGATCCCTTGGCGTGCATGCGGCGCTCAGGGATGACCTCGCGGTCAAAGTGGGCCAGCTTTTCCAAATACCAGACGTCCTGAAGCAGCATAGGGCCGCGCGGACCAGCGGTGATCGCGTTTTCGTTATCAGGTACTGGAGCGCCAGCAGCGGTGGTCAACTTTTTGCGTGTCATGTCTCTGTTTCCTTTTTGGTGGGTCATGGTCTTGGATTATCGTTCATCGGAAAGGTGCTTACGTTCGATCGGTGCTCCGCAGGATCCACACCCTTGCGGGGGGATGATGCGCTCAGGGAGGAGGGTGGCGCCGAACAGCATGAGCCTCCCTCACCACTCGGCGCTTGGCAGCGTTGCATCTTGTGTCGAGTTGTTTCCTCCTTTCACCCCCTCGATGGCTCGCTTGGCTCGGCAGTCGGGGCATAGGCCATAGAAATGTACCTCTTGGCTCAACGACCAGTTGCCGGCCTGGCGATTGAGATTCTCAGTCATTGCCTGTACATCCATATCCGGCGAGTCGGCCACACGCCCACATTGAGTACAAACGAGGTGCGGGTGAGGTACTGGCCTGAGCCCGTCATAGTGGGCCAACGAGTCGACGGGATCCACCTCAAGCACCTCGCCAGCATCACGGAGAAGGGCGATAGTTCGGTAGACCGTGACCAGGCTAGTCATGGGAAAGTCGCGCTTGACGACGGCATAGATATCCTGGATGGTGGGGTGGTTCCCTGCGAGAAGGGCCTTGAGAATGGCCATGCGTTGGGGCGTCATGCGGCCTCCGCGCGCGCGGAACTTGTCCGTCAGGTCGCGCAATCTAGATTCTTGCTCGGACATAGTGGCCGCCTTTGATGTCGATTTGCAATTGCAGTATATTTGCTTATTGCAGATCATATCACAATAACAAATGAATGTCAAGAATCATATCGATGAATCAGGGCTTGGTCATTGTTGCGATTCCGTCATCCTGACTGTCCGGTGTACTCACGGGCGGGAAGGATCCTCGCGCACTCTAGTCAAACCCTGTTGTCTGCCTCTCATCTCACAGGCACAGCGACTTTGACAAAGCTCTGTCGATGAATAGTCCGACCGGCCTCTATATACTGATGCACCAGCC
The DNA here is from genome assembly GCA_964416075.1 of uncultured Anaerolineales bacterium. Taxonomy (GTDB): domain Bacteria; phylum Chloroflexota; class Anaerolineae; order UBA1429; family UBA1429; genus CAYQDH01. Next base: position 1,364 of record CAYQDH010000237.1, read on the forward strand.
CATCGACTCGTTCGAGACGATTTGACAGCCGAACAACCGACGATTACGCTATCCCAGAAAGGGATGGCGTCCGACATGGCGCCAGTCGCGGCCTTACATAAAGTTCAGAGGGGGAAACTGTGCGCCTTCATTGGGACGGTGCCAAATGTACCGCATGCAGGTCCTGTATGATTGTCTGCTCCGAACGTCACACCGGCTGCAGTTCCTTGACCCGTGCACGAATCCGGATTGAGGTGGATTTCCTGGGCAGTGACCTGGGTGCCCAGTACTGCCGCCAATGCAAGAAAGCAGCCTGCGCCGAGGCGTGTCCTGAGGATGCTATCCGCTTGCAGCCGGATACAGGGGCCTGGCTGGTGGACGAGAGTCTCTGTACGGGCTGCGGCCAGTGCGTGGAGGCCTGCCCCTTTCACGCCATAGAGATCGGCCCTGACAGCGCACGGGCGACCAAGTGCGACCTTTGCGGGGGCAAGTTCTGGTGTGTGCAGAGCTGCCCCCCGGCTGCTCTGAGCATTCGGGGCCAAAAGGAGACCATCGACGATGGTGAATAAAGTGGGGGGATGGCTGGGCAAGACGCTGCGTGTCGACCTGACCCGCGGAGAGGTATCCACGGAAGAATCACTAGAGACAAGCCGCAAATACATCGGAGCGCGCGGCGTCGCTGCGCGCATCGCCTGGGACGAGATTCCGCCGGGCGTGGGCCCTTTCGATCCGCAGAACCGCCTCATCATCGGTGTCGGACCCCTCACGGGCACCTCGGCCCCTAATTCCAGCCGCACCACCTTGTGCACTCTGAGCCCGCAGGCTTTTCCCTACGAGTGGTTCTCCTACTCGAGCATCGGCGGCTCCTGGGGACCTATGCTCAAATACGCGGGCTATGACACGATCATCATCCAGGGGCAGTCGCCGAACCCGATCTATCTCTGGATCAACGATAGCCACGTGGAGTTGCGCGATGCGAGCGCTCTGGTTGGCCAGGGGACCCTGGCGACACAACGCCAGCTTGCTGAGACTCTTGGGCGTGATGCGCGGACCATGGCCATCGGGCCGGCCGGGGAGAATCGCTGCCGGATCGCCACGGTGGCGACGAGTACCGGCTCAGCCGCCGGGCAAGGTGGTTTTGGCGCCGTTATGGGGGCCAAAGGCCTCAAGGCCATCGCTGTCAGGGGTACGGGCGCCATTCCCATCGCCTATCCCGAAGCGTACTCTGACTGTACTCTGGCCATCGCCCGGGAGGCCGAAGCAGCAGGAGGCTGTCCGCGCCGTTTGGCGGTCGATCCGGAGAACCAGGCTCGCTATGGGGAGCGCTTTGTGGCTTGTAGCCAGCAGTGCGCCTATCCGCAGTGCCTCATCTCGCGCGGCTATGCCAAGGTGCCCGGTGTCTTGCACCCCGAGAAGGAATACAACGGCCAAATCGCCTGTGTTAGCTCGTTGCTCTGCGGCGCGCCAGGCACGGCCTACGACTGGAAGACGGGCTTTCGGGCCGGGTTCGAGCTAGCGCAAATCAGCCACGAGTACGGCCTCAACCACTGGGAGTTGGGCATCGGCATGGTGCCCTGGTTGCGCCGCTGCCAGCAAGAGGGCGTCTTGGGCGACCTGGATGGCGTGCCCATCGATGCCGACGCGCCAGCCTTCTGGGATGCCCTGTTTCGCAAGATCACCTACCGCGAGGGGATCGGCGATGCCCTGGCCGAGGGGGGTGTTCGCGCCGCCAAGATCTTGGGCGTCGGCGAGGAGCTGATCCCCGATTACTATACCGCCTGGGGCTTCTCCGGGCATTGGGATGGCCGGGGCGATCGCGCCAACCTTGTGGTTTTCCCCTATTGGTTGGTAACGGCCATCCAATGGGCCATGAGCACCCGCGACCCCATGTCCAGCGGGCACGGCTATGCCCAGAACATCATGATGTGGTCCCCCATTCGCAGCCCGGGGGATGGGCTCGATTGGGACGAGCTGACCGCCGTGGGCGCCCTGGTCTATGGCACGCCGCAGGCCGTGCACCCCTTGAGTGGTTACGAGGCCAAGGCCTACCCCGCTTTCTTTCATGGCCAGCGTAGCGTGCTCAAGGACAGCCTCACCACCGACGATCAGGTCTATCCTCGCATCTACAGCAAAAAGTCGCCTGACCACCTCGCGCGGGCCGGGGATATGGTGGGGCCCTCGTTCGAGTATCACATGTACCGCCTGGCGACCGGCATGGACATCACCGAAGCGGAATTCGAGGCGACGGCGGAGCGCGTCTTCAACCTGGAGCGCTGCCTGCAAATCCGCAACTGGGGACGCTCGCGCCAGGTGGACGAGACGGTGATTCCCTATTTCGAGCGCGTGGAGAACTGGGTGAACCCTTTCGTGGGCGAGAGCAAGGGGCTGGATCGCGCTCGGTTTGCCCAACTCCTCGACGAATACTATCGCCTGCGCGGCTGGGATACCGCCACAGGGCGCCCCACGCGGGCCACCCTCGTTAGGCTTGGCCTCGCGGATGTCGCCGATTCGTTGCACCAGCTCGGGCTTATGCCCCGCTAATGCAAATCGGACAGCCCGGCCAGTAGCCTCACGCGCTGGCCGGGCTTTGGAAGCGCCCATGCTCTGCTCGGGAATAGATGCGCACCCTATTGGGCGGCGCCTACTACGATGTAGCCGGTGATGTTGAAAAGCCCTTCCGTGCCGGTCGGGCTGTAGTCAAGCTTGGCCATGAGGCCCTGGTAGGCGCCCCTGCCCACAAAGGTAGCATGCCAGGTCATGACCCAGCTGACGTACTCATCTACTGATGTGGTCGTTTCGAGTGTGTGGCCTAGTTGCCCTGCTCAGAAATCTCCCCTGCATAGATCCACAGGTCTGTATCGCCTCCGACATAGGCGGAATAGTCGATGTGCGTCTTGTCATAGGCCCCGAAGCCGTTTCCTTGCCCGTGCAGCCGGTACGTTTTGGGGAACTTGTCCGGGTCTGACATGGGGTAGCTTACAGAGCGGCCCTTCCAGCCTGAGGACGCATCGCCTGCCGCAATAATCTGCCAGGATCCTTCGCACGGACCCCAGCCCAACGGGTGAGGGCTTCCAGGAGGATAGCTTGCCGTGCAGTAACCTAACCAGGTGAGTTGCCCTCCGTTGAGCTTTTCGCTTCCGCTCACACAAGTCCCGGTGATCTTGAGTTCATAGCGCTCGGTAGCGCCGTGGACAGCATAGTCAACGACTTCCATGTCCCCGTCGGCAAGGGTGAAGGTGAATGTCTCCACCGCCCGCCCCGCCTGCACAGGTGCGGCCAGCAGGATGACGCTCAGAACCACCAAAAACGCGACCAATGACAGTTTGCGTGCCTTCATCGTAGTAACCTCCCTTGATCATGCCCATGAAGTCCGATCACCCGCACGTCATTTGCGCTGGATCCCCCTCGAATACCACCTCCTTTCCCCGTCGCCTGCCCCCTACTATGCTGCCGGCCAACTGCAAGGGTCGTTCCAGGCTCCAACCGTCTTAGGCTATGTGGGGCCACTGCGGTGACTGGGCACGCCATCCGCGCCCGAACTCGTGCGCTCGGGGTGCGAGCTGTCCTCTGTCTCCTCGCGCAGGTGGGATAGCAGATCCTCCAGGCTAGCGAAGGCGATGCGCTCGCCCGTGGGGATCTCCTCCAGTGACCCACGCCAGACCATTCCCGCGACCGTGCTCGCCCTCCAGAGCCGCAGCAAGTAAGAGCGATAACTCTTGACCATCGCATTCCCTCACCTATAATGTACCAGGGTGGTCTTTAGAAACCATTTATTAGCTCTTGATTTGACCCTGTCCTTGATGTGTGGCGTCTGTCCATCTGGCAGTGAGGTCGCTTCGCACTAACATGGGTCACCTCGATCTCTCTCTTTTTGGCAGCCTGGCAATCCAGCTCGATGGTCGGCCGGTGAGTGGGTTTGTGTCCGACTAGGTGCGCGCCTTGTTGGCCTACCTGGTGGTGGAGACGAGCCAGGCCCATCGGCGCGGGGTGCTAGCCGCGCTGCTCTGGCCGGAGCGCTCTGAATCCAACGCGCGGGCTAACTTGAGCCAGGCGCTCTTCAACCTGCGCTCTGTCCTCGGCGACCGCTCCCCTGTTGCCACGCCGGGCCGCTCGGATGCCTCCCAGGCCTTGATCCCCTTTCTCATGGTCGACGGGCAAATGATCCAGTTCAGCGCCGCCGCCGATTACCGCGTGGACGTGCTCTCCTTTCTGTCTCTTGTGCGCCCTTGCGCGGACCACACTCACCCGCCGGGAACTGGGTGTGAGGCGTACATGCAGCGCCTGGGCGAGGCGGTGGCTCTCTATCGAGGTCCCTTCCTTGGCGACCTGGCCATCAAGGACAGTGTGCTCTATGAGGAATGGGCCGCTGTGCGGCGCGAAGAGCTCCATCGCCAGGCGCTAGAGAGCTTGAGCCGCCTCGCGGCGTTCCATGAGCGTCGTAGCGAGTACGAGCGTGGTCTGTCCCATGCCCGGCGGCTCGTCGATCTAGAACCCTGGCAAGAGGAGGGGCAGCGGCAACTGATGCGCCTCCTTGCGTTGAGCGGCCAACGCGGCGCGGCTCTGGAACAGTACGAGGCCTGCCGGCGCGCGCTGGCCCAAGAGCTGGGTGTGCAGCCGGAACAGCAGGCCATCGCGCTCTACGAGGGCATCCGCAATGGAACAACGACGTCCCATCCGGGCACAACGCCGCAGGCACCTACGCCCGTCCTCAATGTTGCACGCCCGGCCGAGCACGCGCCGGTGCCATTGCCCACCAATCTGCCCGCCCAGGCATTGCCCTTTGTGGGGCGCGAGAGACTCCTGGATGATGTCCTGACGCGCCTGCGCGACCCGACCTGCCGCCTGTTGACCCTGGTGGGCCCGGGAGGCTGCGGCAAGACGCGGTTGGCGATCGAGGCGGGGAAGCGATTGCTGGGCAGCGGGACCCCGCTCGATGATGCGGCGGACGGGGCGTACGTCCCCGCGGATGGGGTTTTCCTGGTCTCCCTGGCCCCTCTGTACTCGCCAAAGACGATCGTGCCGACCATCGCCGCCGCGGTGGGGTGCAGCCTCTCGGGCAGGGACCCCCGGCCGCCCGAAGTGCAACTCCTCGACCACCTGCGCCACAAGGCGATGCTGCTGATCATGGACAACTGCGAGCACCTGCTGCCCGAGATGAGGCTGGTCAGCGCCATCCTTGAGGCAGCGCCTGAGGTCAAGGTGCTGGCCACCACGCGCGAGCGGCTGAACGTGCAGGGAGAGCATCTGTTGCCGGTGAGCGGCATGGATCTGCCGGAGGTTGGCGGCGGGGGCGGCCGCAGCGCCAGCGAGTGTGGTGTGGTCCAGCTCTTTCTTCAGGGAGCGTGGCAGGTGCGCCCGGGGTACGAGCCGGACGCGGAGGAACTGGAACAGATCGCGCGGGTCTGTCGGCGGGTGCAGGGGATGCCCTTGGCCATCGTGTTGGCGACGGGATGGATGGTGATGCTAAGGCCGGGTGAGATCGACGCCCAGATCGCTCGTAGCCTCGACTTTCTGTCCGGCGGGGCGCGCAACCTGCCGGATCGGCAGCGCAGCGTGCGGGCTACCTTCGAGCACTCCTGGCGCTTGCTCGCGCCGGAAGAGCAGAGCGCTCTCGCGGCGCTATCGGTGTGCCGAGGCAGGTGCGATTACGAGGCGGCCTGTGCTGTGAGCGGGGCCACCCTGATCAAGGTGCGCGCGCTGGTGGACAAATCGCTGCTGCAGATGGTGGCCGGAGGGCGATTTGAGATGCACGAGCTGCTCAGGCAGTATGCCGCGGAGAGCCTGGCTCTATTTCGCCAAGTGGGCGAGCATCGCTGGATAGCCCAAGCCCAAATGCAGGTCGGTTGGATGGCCTGTCAGATGGGCCGAGGTTGCGTGGAAGCGCAGCAAGCGCTGGAGGAGAGCGTGATGATCCACCGTCAGATCGACGACCGTCGCGGCCTGGCGCGCACGCTCGGGCCGCTGGCCATGGTCGTAGCCTACGGTGGCGATCTGAAGAGAGCGGAACGCCTGGCGCGGGAGGCTCTGGCGATTGCCGGAGAGGGTGGGGAACGGGTGGTGATGGGGGTGGGCACATTTGCCCTTGGCGATGTGCTCATCAAGGGAAGCGGGTTTGCCGAGGCAGAGTCACTGCTGGAACGCGCGATTGCAGACCCGGTGGGAGCTAATGACCAGATATTGGGGGTGGAGAACTATGCGGCGGCGTCACAGCACCCCCAGATCGCGGCCTCGCGCTGGTGGGCGGACGTGGTGGGGAGGCATGTTACGGCGGCGGCCTCTGCCCTGTCGCCAGAGGTGGTAGCCAGGGCGCGGGAGCGTGGGAGGGCCGCCGATGTGCAGGCAGCGCTATGCGAATTGCTCGCGGAGCTGAGCTAACGGGAGCAATCCCCGGCGTGTAGCGCAGCCGTGTTCACAGACATGATCTGCACCTGCGCCAGGAACCGGGCAGGCTAATAGTCGCGCAAAACCGAGATGGCGATATTGTCGGCATGGTCGCTGATGCGCTCCAGGTTGCGCACCGTCTCCACAAAGAGCACATCCGCCTCCGGATGGCAAAGGCCCAGGCTGACGCGGTTGATGTGCCCCTGGCGCACGCTCAGAGCGAGGCGATCCATCTCATCTTCCAGCCGACAGGCCTGCCTGGCCACCTCTTGATCGCCGCTGCGGAAAGCAGCCAACGCGGTCTTGAGGGATAGCTGCGCATGCTCAAAGGCACGCCCCAGATCCTCGATCGCCTCCTCGGAAAAGGGCACCTGGTGATAGATGAGATCCTGCGTAGCCTCGGCCAAGTTCTCGGTGTGATCCGCCACACGCTCGAGATCGACGTTGACATTCTTGAGCTGAAAGCAGCGTTTGCGCTCGTGCGAGTCGATGCCCCCCTCCGAGATCACGCCATCCACGAAATGCTCGATAGCATCGCACAGAGGATCGCAGAACTCGCGTTCCAGGCGCAATATCTCCTGCGCCGTATCATTCTCCTTG
>CAYQDH010000238.1:0-8303 GCA_964416075.1 uncultured Anaerolineales bacterium
CGCCGGCAGCTACTTCTTGAAGCCGCTGATCAACGACTATATCCTGCCGGGTGATTTTGGCGGGTTGGCGCGCGGCCTGTTGCAGTTGGGCGGGATCTACCTCGTCGGCGTGGCCGCGTCCTATGGCCAAAGCAGGCTGATGATCAACGTGGCCCAGCGCACGTCGAACACGCTGCGTCGCGCGCTTTTTATCAAGATGCAGAACCTGCCGCTGAGCTATTTCGACGGCCACACCCACGGCGAGCTGATGAGCCGCTACACCAATGACATCGACAACATCCAGATGTCGTTCGAACAGAGCCTGGTCCAACTCGTCTCCAGCGCCATCAGCTTTGCTGGCGCGATCGTCATGATGCTGATCCTCAGCCCGATCCTGTTCATCGTCACCAGTGTGGCCCTGGCCGTGATGATCTTGATTATCGGCAAGCTCGGCGGCAAGAGCCGCAACTATTTCATCGCGCAACAACGGAATCTAGGGGAGGTCAACGGTTACGTGGAGGAGCTGGTGGAAGGGCTCAAAGTGGTCAAGGTGTTCGGCTACGAGCAGTCGGCCATCCGCGAGTTCCAGAAGCGCAACGAAGAGTATCGCCAGGCCGCCACGAATGCGCAGTTTTTCGCCGGGATCACGTTCCCGGTCATGGGCAACCTGAACAACATCGCCTACGCGGCCACGGCCCTGGTGGGCGGGCTGCTGGTGGTGGGGGGGCGATTCGACATCGGTTCGCTGGCCGCCTTCCTGCAGTATTCGCGGCACATGGGTCAGCCGGTACAACAGATCACTAACCAGATGAATACCCTGCTGGCGGCCCTGGCGGGGGCCGAACGGGTCTTTGAGGTGATGGATCAGGCGCCGGAGGTGGACGAGGGCCGCGTGGAACTGGTTGGAGCAACGGTCGGCGCCGATGGCTCCATCGTGCCCAACCGGGACGGCGAGCATCCCACGCGCTGGGCCTGGCACTGGCCGCAAGCCGAGATATCATCCCTCACCCAGGCCAACGCAGGCGGGAACAACTCGGGGGAGCATCCTGGCGAGACGCCCCTCACGCTGGTGGGGCAGCCGGCGAGGCTGGCCGCATACACGGAGCTCAAGGGCGACGTGCGGTTCCACAACGTGACGTTCGGTTACGTCCCGGGCAAGACGGTGCTGCACGATGTCTCGTTGTATGCCAAGCCGGGACAAAAGATCGCCTTTGTGGGGTCGACCGGCGCGGGCAAGACCACGGTCACGAACCTGATCAACCGCTTCTACGAGATCGAGCAGGGCAGCATCACCTTCGACGGGATCGATATCCGGCAGATCGCCAAGGATAGCCTGCGGAACTCGATCGGCATGGTGTTGCAGGACACGCACCTCTTCTCGGGAACCGTGATGGAGAATATCCGCTACGGACGGCTGGACGCCACCGATAAAGAGTGCATCCTGGCGGCCCACCAGGCCAATGCGCATTCGTTCATCAGGCGCCTGCCGCAAGGCTATGACACCGAGATCGTCGCCGATGGCGCAAACCTATCGCAGGGGCAACGCCAACTGCTGGCGATCGCGCGCACCGCGGTAGCCAACCCACCGGTGCTGATCCTGGACGAGGCCACCAGCTCGATCGACACACGCACCGAACAGCTGATCCAGAAAGGGCTGGATACGCTGATGCAGGGCCGCACTGTGTTCGTCATCGCCCATCGGCTCTCCACGGTGCGGAACGCCAACGCCATCCTGGTCATCGAGGACGGGCGCATCATCGAGCGAGGCGACCACGACGACCTGTTAGCCCAGCGGGGGCGCTATTACCAGCTGTACACGGGGCAATTTGAGCTAGACTAGTTGATGTCATATGTCTGTTGCTGTAGTATCGTGTTCACCGCCGTGTAGCGGCCGCCATGCTACAGCGTTGGCAGTATTACAGCGACTACTGACGTGGGCCGCAAGTTAGGAAAAACTTGCGCTACAGGACTACCTATGACGTTGGCCGCAAGTTGGGGAAAACTTGAGTTACAGGACTACCGATGACATGGGCCGCAAGTTGGGGAAAACTTGAGTTACAGGACTACCGATGACGTGGGCCGCAAGTTGGGGAAAACTTGCGCTACAGGACTACCCACATGGCGGAAATACATACCGGGCTACAGAGAAACACAGCAAAGGAGGAACGACCGTGCTCGAGCAGCTATCTCGAATGCGCCAGGGGCGCAGCCGACGCATCTCCAGTTGGGATGTTACGGGGCGAAATCGCGACTGTTGGACCATCGAGGCCGGAGAGACCAAGCCGCTGGCCGAGATCGAGGGACCGGGCATCATCCGCCACATCTGGTTCACCATCTCCTCGGAAGATCCCTATTACCTGCGCAAGAGCGTCCTGCGCATCTATTGGGACGGCATGGACTACCCCAGCGTCGAATGCCCGGTGGGTGATTTCTTTGGTATCGGCCATAGCAAGGTGACATCGTTCTCCTGCGCTGTGATGAACATGAGCGCCAACGTCGGCGACGAGGTGCACGCGGCGATGAACTGCTACTGGCCCATGCCCTTTGCCAGCGGTGCGCGCATCACCGTGGAGAACCAGAGCAGCACCCCCGTGCGCGCCTGGTACTTTTACGTGGACCACGACCTGCTGGACGCGCCGAACCCCGATGACCTGCGCTTCCATGCCTGGTGGAACCGCAGCAATCCCTGCCCGCCGCCCAGGCAGCAGAGCGACGACTGGCAGGTGAACCTCTCGGACGAGGACAACTATCTTCTCCTGGAGGCCGAGGGTCGCGGGCACTATTGCGGGGCCAACCTCTCCGTGCACAACCTGCAGGGCGGCTGGTGGGGCGAGGGCGACGACATGGTGATGATCGACGGGCAAAAGTGGCCGCCCGACCTGCACGGCACCGGCAGCGAGGATTGGTACAACCAGGCCTGGGGCAGCCAACCGCACAACGCCTTCCTGTATAACGGAGTGTCCTATCATAGCGGGCCGCACAACGGCTATAACGAGCGCATCACCGTGTACCGCTACCAGATCCTGGAGCCGACCATCTTTGAGCGCTCCATCCGCGTATCCATCGAGCACGGGCACGCCAACGACCGCAGCGACGATTACAGCAGCGTGGCCTACTGGTACCAGACGCTGCCGCACCGCCAGTTCCCGGCGATGCTCTCCGCCGACGATCGCCTGCCGCGCCCCGACGTGACGATGCAGCCGGTGGACCTGCCGATCCGGCCCCAGCGCCGCACATCGGGGAGTCGCTTCAACCCGGAGCTGCACGGCTAGGGTCTATGACCAAGCCCGGGAGCGGATGGCCACCAGGTCATCCGCTCCCGGTAGCTAGCAACTCTGTCGGCGCGTGGCCACACGGATACCCGTGTAAGCCTAGAGCACGCCAAACACCTTGTAGACCTCATCGATGGGCATGCCCTGCGCCAACTGCTCGCGCTCCTTGTTCTCGAACTCGTAGGTCCGTTCCACGCGCAACAGCACCTCGTCTACCAGGTCTTTGGGGATGAGCTGCACGCCGTCATTATCGCCAAAGATGAAATCGCCCGGCGACACTTTGACATAGTGCGTCAGATGGCCCGGGAGGTAGATAGGCCGGTCCACCTCGGTGATAATCCAGCCTCCAAAGGCGTTGGGGCGCGTGCCAAAGGTGTACATGGGGAAATCGGGCATTTTGAGCACGTATTGCGTATCGCGGCAGTTCCCGGCCAGGAGCATGCCCCGGCAGCCGTGCGAATAGGCCAGCTGGCAGCTCATCTCCCCAAAGTGCGCGGGCTGCATGTCTCCGCCGCAATCGAAACACAGGATCGAGCCGGGCGCCGACGTGGCGACGGCGCGCATCATGCGCTTCTGGGGGTGGCCACCCTCCGCCGCCCACAGGGCCTCCATCCGTTCCTTCTCGCCGGGCAGATTGCTGGTATCCACTTGCGAGTGTAGCTTGATGGGCAGCGCACGCCCCACCAGTTGCATCCCCTGGCGCAGCGGCTTGAAGCGGTCCGAGAACACGGTGTCCTTGACGCCGAGGCTGTACAGGGCGTCGGAAACCGACCCGCCATAACCAGCGCGTCGGTAGCGCTCGATGCGCTCCAGGTCACTGATATCCAGCTTGCGAATCTCGTTCGAATCCGGTTGATCGTGTGACATCGTACCAGTACTCCTCTCCATCGCGTTGCATTGGATGACGACTCAGAATGTAAAGTCTACCACAACAAACCTCATGGTTTAACTAAATTTGCCATGGTTGTCACTTTGAACGAAATCGAAACGGCTCTGCTATAGTAAACGGAGATTCTTCGCTACGCTGCTAAGAAACCTCAGGGTCTACTAGAGTTAGCGGAGATCCTTCCCTTCGGTCAGGATGACAGACTCGCTTGGCCGGGTTTCTTTGTGTTCGAACGGCGCCCCGCGCCGCGGAAATACTCAGAATGACATGGGCAGCACAATTGCAGAGCCCTGCAGAAAGCCTTGGCGCCCTTGGTGTCTTGGGGAACAATCTCGGCGGCGCTGTCACGGCGCAAAACCGGCCAAGCGAGCCAGGTTTCCGCCCTTGACCTTGGCACGATCCGAAGGGGACCAATCCGCCAAAAGCGCGTCCACGATCCCTGGCGAGCCCGAGCTCCAGGCCAGGCGGTCCGGGCCATAGGCCTCGGCCACGCGGCGTACCAGGGCCTGGGTGTCGCGGTAAGGCTCCGCCTCCTTGGAGAAATGGTTCAGGCCCGATAGCTTCATCGTCACATTGGGGAATTGCGCCAGGGCCAGGACATCCTCGTACTCCTCCGCTGGGCCGAACCCGGGCTCGGCCAGGTGGTCGATCAGCACAGGGAAAGAGGGGTACTCGCGGATAGCGTCGGCCACCTGGCGGGCATAGTTGGGCCCGATGTGCAGCTCGATCACCAGTCCCAACTCCCCGGCCCTGCGCCAAAGGGCGCGCACCCCTGGATCGGCAAAGCTATCCAGGTACATCTCTTTGCCGCGGTGAGCGTGAAAGCGAGTGGCCACAATACGGGGCTCCACGTTGACCAGTGTCTGCAACTTGGACACGGCGGCAGGATCCTTGGGATAGAAGAGGCTGGTGGCCTTGAGTCGCTCGGTCTCTCGCCGCAGGCAGGCCAGTACAAGGCGATGGTCATCGCCATACGGCTCGGGCTGCACGATCACGGCGCGATCGATCCCCGCGCGATCCATGCGCTGCAGGTAGTCGGTCAGGGGATCGGCCGAAAGATGGCGTGCGTCGGGCTTGTAGGCGGCCTGCGGGTGAAAGGGATAGCGATCCACGTCGCTGGAAAAGATGTGGGTGTTCCATTCGACAATCATGTTATCCTCCTGCGATCCAGATAGTGCGCGAGGCCACGATACCACGGGTAGGCGTGCCGCGATGGTAAGGCCCATTATACCACGCTAAGGCGTCTCAGTCGCCCCAGCCCTACCCAGAACTTGCATGGATAAGCAGGATATCCAGGATAAGGCGCTATCCGATATCCTGAGCATCTTGGATATCCATGTAGAGTTCCCCAATTCCCAGATGGTGCACCCGCGCCATGGGTGACTACCCAAAACCATAGAGCCCCCCGCGGCCTTGACCCTCACCCCGTCTCTGGCGCATAATAGCATTTGGCTTGCGTCGCGATGAGATACTAGGCCCCCCGGACTTGCCGCGGCCCGCGAGCAGGTTGCCACTATTGTCGACAAGGAGGCCAGATGAAGGCTTTTCGCATCTATGGCGAGCGCTCGGCCCGTTACGAGGAACTGCCCGATCCGCAGATGGGTCCTGACGAGGCGTTGGTGCGGGTGCGCGCCGTGGCGGTGTGCGGCACCGACCTGGAGATATACCAGGGCACCATGTTCTACTTTACCAGCGGGATGGCCCACTATCCGATCATCCCCGGCCACGAGTGGTCCGGAGAAGTGCTGGCCGTGGGCGACCGGGTGCGAGGCATCGAGCCTGGGGACAAGGTCGTAGGCGAGTGCACGGTGTCTTGCGGCTGCTGCGAGTATTGCCAGAGGGGCTGGTACAACCAGTGCACAAACCGTCGCGAGGCGGGAATTCTGAACCTGGATGGGGCTTATGCCGAACGCATGGTCTACCCGGCGGCGTTCCTACGTAAGTTCGCCAGATTGAGCTACGAGGAGGCCGCCCTCTGCGAGACCACGGCCATCGCCGTCTATGCCGTCAAGCTGGTGGAGACTAGCCCCGCCGACTATGTGGCCATCTTGGGCTCGGGGCCCATCGGGCTGCAGGCTATGCAGGCAGCGCGAGCCTATGGCGCGCGCAAGGTAGTGGTCATCGGCGGCCGGCCCAGCCGGCGCGCGCTGGCTATGAGCCTCGGGGCCGACGCAACGATCGACCGGCAGGCCCACGACGGGCAGGCGCAGGTCCTGGAACAGACCGATGGGCGCAAATTCGACGTGGTGATCGAGGCCACCGGCAACCCCGCCATCACTCGGGATATCCTCACTTACGTGCGACCCCGTGGACGCATATCCATGGTGGGCCTGTTCAACAGCCAAAAGGGGGAGCTCGACCTGGATGCATTAGTGGTCAACAACATCACGCTCAAAGGGTCCCTGGGCAGCCCCAATGTGTGGGATGAGACGCTGTACTTGATGGAGAGCGGCAAGATCCAGGCCGCGCCGCTGATCACCGAAAGGCGCTCGCTGGCCGAGACGTTGGCCGTGTTCGAGATGATGGAGCACAAGCAACCCGACCTGATCAAAGCGGTCCTCATACCCTAGAAGAGAGGTAATGCCATGAGATGCTCTGAAGTTCACGGGTTCAACTACGATGGCTCGTGGGGCACCAGCGCCCTGGACCTATGGCAGCACCACGACCACGGCGCGATGGCGGTGGAAATCGCGCGCGGCAAACGCTACTTTCCCAAGTGGAACGTGTGTCGCTGGTGGCTCTCGGACGAGTCCTTCCAGCGCAATCCGGAGAGGTTTTTGGCCCACCTGGAGGGGGGCCTATCGCTCTTTGCCCAACACGATATCCTGGTCATCCCCCTGCTCTTCAACCGTTGGCGGGACCCCACCTGCGACTTTGGCGGGGTGGCGCTGGAGCACCTGATCCCGGGCTTGAGCAACAGCGCGGGCAGCGCCCAGGATATGTGGGCCTACGCAGAGACCGATTGGCCACGAGAGCCCACGCGCATCGAACGCCTGCACCGTGCCTACCTGGAGGCTGTGGTGGGCGCGCATAAGGATGACCCCCGCATCTTTGCCTGGGACCTGTGCAACGAACCTCTGATGGCCCCCTATGTCGAGGACCCCCAGAGCCCCATCCGCGCCGGTGAACTCAGGTGGCTCACCTGGTGCTACCGGAGCTGTAAGCGTATCGGGGCCAGGCAACCGCTGACCATCGGCAACTACCCGGGGATGACGGCGGTGCGCCTGACCGAGCCGGTAAGCGATTTCATCTCTACGCATCCCTACTATATCTGGAACGCGCCCGGAGCCAACCAGGCGGCCTACGAGCGTTCCCTGGACGAATTCGCGGCGTTCGCCGCCCAGGCGGGCAAGGAACTGCTGGCCAGCGAGACGGTATGGGGCGCCGTGGACGACGCCAAACATGTGGAGGTTATGCGCTACACGTTGGGGGAGCTGAAGAAGCGCGGGATTGGGTTTGTGGCCCATGCCCTGCAGCACAGCCTGGTGGCGGACTTGCACTATGCAGCGTATGGGCCGGTGGGCTCGCCGGAGGTACTTCATTATGTGAACCCGGATGGCTCTCTGCGCCGCGGACACGAAGCGTTCAATGAGTTCTGCTAGAACATGCGCGCTCCCGCAAGATCGAAATCCTGCGGGAGCGCGCGCCACGATGACCAACAAAAAAGAGGGCGAGATTGGATCTCGCCCCCCGATTAGACAAAAGTACAGAGCCTCAAGTGACCGTAAGTTTACTTCTCTTCCAGCTGCATCGTATCTTTTAGAGTTTCTCTTTTTAGGGAGATCCTCTGTCCGGAGTTTCTTCTCCGCAAGCTCCTGTGATTCACTTTCGCCCTTACCGATTATTCATCCGCTTGGGTTACTTGCCTGCTGGTCCCCTTGAACTCTTTCGAGCCCTTTCTCCCAGCTTACGGTTATCTGATAGGTTTCCCTACCATTTCCCCGCTTATCATCTGTTAAGCTTGTCTGCAACTAGAGAGCTAAAACTTTAAATCTCTCAAGGCTCTGTATTATTATGATACCATAGAACGCCAGGAATGTCAAGGGTTTTGACGAGGTATTTTCGAACCAAGCTCCAAATTGTGTTACCCGGGCGTTTATGCTATCATAGCGCCAACCTGCACCACGTCTAGGAGCATCGATGTTCGGCAAACAAATTGGGATCGA
>CAYQDH010000239.1:0-8281 GCA_964416075.1 uncultured Anaerolineales bacterium
AAGGGGCGGATTCGTAGTGAACGAAGTAGCAGCAAGGGGACTGGAAAAGCTGGTGACCACGCGGGCGACCCTCAAGATAGGGGTAAGGCATCTTGCCAGGATACCTTCGCCGGTCGCCTGGTTATACTTGCTGCTTATCACGATGGCCGAGTTGCTCACTGCCGTGATGAGCACGCAACTAGGTGTGGGCGTTCATTCTGTGCTGCTCATCGCTTGTCTGGTGCATGGGGTGATGGGACAGGTAGGGCCAGAGCGAGGCCTCATACTTTCCTTGGCGCTGGCGCCACTGACTCGCGTGCTGTCGCTTTCCTTGCCGCTTGCCAGGTTCCCCCAGTTGCTCTGGTATCCCATGGTGTCTTTGCCTCTTTTGATCGCCACCTGGATGACCATTCGACTGTTGCGGGTACCGCGTCATGCATTGGGCCTGCGCCTGGGTGATCTAGTGACGCAGCTCTTGTTTGCACTGACGGGGCTAGGCATTGGAGCCCTCGAGTACTTGGTCCTAAGGCCCAAGCCCCTGCTGGCGGATACCTCATGGGGCATGTGGTTGTTCGGGGCACTGATGCTGATCCTGTTTACTGGGTTCAGCGAGGAGCTGATTTTCCGCGGATTATCCTTGTCGGTGGCATGGCAAACCATGGGCCGCTGGGCTCTGCTTTACGTATCGCTGCTCTTTGCGGTCTTGCATATCGGTTATCAGTCGTCGCTAGACGTCATCCTGGTGTTTGCGGTGGGTCTTCTGTTCGCCCTTGGCACCCGCCTGAGTGGATCGATCCTGGGTGTTGCATTGGCGCATGGCCTGGCGAACGTGACGCTTTTCATGGTAATGCCTCGTATCGCGCCGCAACCGTCGGCGGTTGCGAGGGTCACCCTATGGCTCGTTTTGGGTTCAGTGGTGACCATAGGACTCATTGCCTTGAGGGAGTACGCAAAGGTGGCTGCAAGCATGCGGCCAAATGGGCACGCCTGGGGCAGCCAGTCCTTTGTAATGCGGCGTGGGTCCAAAAGGGGGGATGAACAATGATCGGGATCGGAGTGATTGGATATGGATACTGGGGACCTAACCTGGTGCGCAACTTGGCTGAAACCGCAGATGCTCGCCTGGTGGCCGTAAGCGATCTATCACAAGAGAGACTAGCTGCTGTACGGGCGCGTTACCCATCGGTCAGTACCACGACCGACTATCGCGACCTGCTCACCGATCCGACGATTGACGCCATCGTCGTGGCCACACCGGTGTCGACCCACTTTGAGCTTGCGATGCGGGCTCTGCAATCGGGAAAACACGTTCTCGTAGAGAAACCTTTGGTGACGACCGTGGATCAGGGGCTGCGGCTCCTTGACGAGGCGGCCCTGAGAAATCGAATTTTGATGGTCGATCATACCTTTGTCTACACGGGGGCAGTGCGCAAGATCAAAGAGCTCACATCATCGGGCCTCCTGGGGCCCATCTACTACTATGACTCGGTGCGGATCAACCTTGGCTTATTCCAACGCGATGTGAATGTGCTGTGGGATCTGGCGGTGCATGACCTTGCGATCATGGACTATGTCCTGGAAGCTCGGCCGTCGGCCGTGTCGGCTGTGGGTATCACGCACATCGGCGAGAGAGAAGATATTGCCTATCTCACCTGTCTGTTCGACTCGGGTTTGATTGCTCATATTCATGCGAGCTGGCTTGCTCCGGTCAAGGTTCGTCGCACCCTAATCGGGGGTGGGCGGAAAATGGTCGTCTACGACGATCTGGAGCCGAGTGAGAAGGTCAAGGTATATGATCGAGGGGTTACGGTGAGCGATAGCCCCGAAGGCGTGTACCAGATGCTGGTAGGCTATCGCACGGGTGATATGTGGGCGCCCAAGCTCGATACCTCCGAGGCCTTGCGCAGCGAAGCGCAACACTTTGTGCAGTGCATTGAGCAAGACCGGCAGCCGGACACGAATGGCGAAGTGGGTTTGCGCGTTGTCCAGATTCTTGAGGCAGCGGACCGGTCCATGCAGCAACAGGGTCAACCAGTCGAGCTCTACTGGGAACGGGTCTTTGCATGATGCTGTGCTCTGACTTGTCGCTAGATAGGAGGGCGGTGAGCGCCGCTCCGGGTGAGGAGAGAAATGTCTGAAGTGGAAAAGGCGCAGGCCCGCACGGTCAGAGCGGTCCATGGCCTCAAGCAAGTCAAGCCTGATCCTGATTTTGAGATCGGCCTAACCGAACACTTGAACGCTCTTTATGGTCGGGAGGGGATACTGGACTTGTATGCGCGCTTTGCAATGGGAGAAGGGCCACTTGACCCATTGATGCGGCGCGCCATCTGGCGCGCCGTTGCACGGCGGTTCGGGCACGGCGTCTCTATCGGCCCAGGTGTCGGCTTTAAGCATCTGGAGACGTTCGAGATCGGGGATGGTGTGTTTGTCGGCGCCCAGAGCTATATCCAGGGCCGATTCGATGGGCGGTGCGTGATTGGAGACCATGTCTGGATCGGTCCACAGAGCTATTTCGACGCTCGCGACCTGGTGATCGAGGCGTATGTGGGTTGGGGACCGGGTGCAAAGGTGCTCGGTTCCACGCACACAGGCATGCCGATCGATATCCCCATCATTCAGAGCGACCTGGTAGTCAAGCCGGTTCGTATCGAATCGTGGGCCGATGTGGGTACGGGAGCGGTGATATTGCCAGGTGTAACCATCGGGAAGGGGAGCATCGTAGGAGCAGGCGCAGTGGTCACCAAGGATGTAGCGCCTTTTTCCGTCGTAGCAGGCGTCCCCGCGCGCTTTGTACGTTGGCGCGATGGATACACTCAGGAAGGAGATCGAAAAGATGCTATCTAGTCGCGTCCTGGTTACCGGCGGCGCCGGATTGATCGGGTCACATATCGTCGACCAGCTTCTGCAGCAGCCAGTCACGGAGGTTGTGGTCTATGACAACTTTTCCCGTGGCCGACTCGAGAATCTGGCTGAATCGCTCGTCGACGCACGTGTCAGTGTCGTTGAGGGCGATATTCGGGATCGCGGACACCTTGCAAAGGTGATGCGAGGCGTTGATGTGGTTTTCCACGAGGCGGCGCTCAGGATCACACAATGCGCCGAAGAGCCAAGGTTGGCCCTGGAAGTATTGGTGGATGGGACCTATAATATGCTGGAGGCAGCGGTCGATGCCGGCGTGAGAAAGGTGGTAGCCGCAT
The DNA here is from genome assembly GCA_964416075.1 of uncultured Anaerolineales bacterium. GTDB lineage: Bacteria > Chloroflexota > Anaerolineae > UBA1429 > UBA1429 > CAYQDH01. The sequence goes on from CAYQDH010000239.1 coordinate 3,177, forward strand.
CGTCCGCGTCGATCTATGGGCTGGCAGACCAATTTCCCACGCCTGAAGAGCATCATCCTTACAACAACCGTACACTCTACGGAGCCGCCAAAGCTTTCGACGAGCTCCTGCTGCGGAGCTTCTCCGAGATGTATGGCCTGGACTATGTGGCGCTGCGCTACTTTAACGTGTACGGACCGCGGATGGATATTTACGGCGTATACACCGAGGTGCTTATCCGTTGGATGGAGCGAATCGCTGCGGGTGAAGCGCCGCTGATCTACGGCGATGGCACACAGACGATGGACTTTGTTTACGTCGAGGATGTGGCCAGGGCCAATATCCTGGCCGCGCAGGCTGATCTGACGGACCAAGTCCTGAATGTCGCGAGCGGAATCGAGACGAGCTTGCATGAGCTAGCCCATTCCTTGTTGAGGGCCATGGAGACAGATGTGCAGATCGAGTACGCGCCTGCGCGCAAGGTGAACCCTGTCCCACGTCGGCTTGCTGATGTGCGCAAAGCACAGCGGTTGTTGGGGTTCGAGGCCCAAGTGTCTCTCGAAGAAGGACTACGCCGCCTAGTACGCTGGTGGTACGACGAACACCTCGAAAAGGAGATGAACAGTGCCCGAATCCTCGCTTAATATACCCCTGACCAAGCCGTGGATAGACGATCGCGAGGCTGCAGCCGCCAGCCGTGTCATCCTCTCGGGTTGGGTCACCCAGGGGCCGGAAGTAGCAGCGTTCGAGCGCGAGTTCGCCGCTAGTGTAGGTGCTCCGTATGCCTGTGCCGTGTCCAACTGCACGTGCGCCCTGCACTTGGCGTTGCGGGCGGTTGGGGTGCAGCCCGGTGATGAGGTCATCACGGTCAGCCACTCGTTCATCGCGACTGCGAACAGCATTCGCTATTGCGGTGCGGCGCCAGTCTTTGTGGATATCCAGCCAGAGACATACAACATGGATCCGGCTCTGATTGAGCGTGTGATTAGCGGGCGTACTAAGGCGATCCTCTGCGTGCACCAGATGGGCATGCCTTGCGATCTGGCGTCCATCGTGGAGATCGCCAGGCGCTACGGGCTACCCGTGATCGAGGATGCCGCCTGCGCCGTGGGCAGTGAGGTGTATTGGGATGGTGCATGGGCCAGAATAGGCAAGCCGCACGGAGACATTGCCTGTTTTTCCTTTCACCCGCGCAAACTGATTACCACCGGCGATGGGGGGATGATCACCACAGCAAATGCCGACTGGGACCGGCAGTTCCGCCAGTGGAGACAGCACAGCATGAGCGTACCGGATACGGTGCGCCACGGAGCGCGCCAGGTCATCTTCGAATCCTACGACTCGCTGGGCTACAATTACCGCATGACCGACATCCAGGCCGCTGTGGGCCGAGAGCAGCTCAAACGCCTGCCCGAAATCATCACGCGCAGGCGGGAACTGGCTGAGCGCTATCGAGAGCGACTAGCGGGGATTGCTGGTCTGGCACTACCCGTGGAGCCCGAATGGGCACGCAGCAACTGGCAGAGCTTTTGCGTGCGGCTGCCAGATCACTGTCGTCAGAAGCAAGTGATGCAGCGGATGCTCGACGCCGGAGTGGCAACACGGCGCGGAATCATGTGCAGTCATCGCGAGCCAGCCTATGTTGGGGAGCCCTGGTCGTGTGGCGTAACGCCGGGCGATTGTGCATGTGCGCCAGGAACGTGTGAGCGGCTTGCCGAGAGTGAGCGGGCGCAGGATCATGGTCTGATCCTTCCCCTGTACCACCAAATGACCGAGCTTGAGCAGGACTCTGTTGTCGATGCGCTCAGCAGAGCATGTCGGGAATGCCAGGCTCCCGAGCCCTGACCCAGCGTTCACGTCCAAAATCTCGATGAGGATCCTTGCGGAACAGCCATTGCAGGAAATTGCACAGGTAATGTCGCCAGTTTGTTTAGGCATGCCCGCCTGTGCTCTCGCAAAATACGCGCTGGATGCCGTGACGCTTGGGTGCCTCGGCGCCCTGCTTTATCTCTCGGTTCTGAGGATCGCCGGAAAAGCCTAGTATGACCCCGCACTTGGTCCTGGCCAGTCCCTCAAGATGACCACCGTGGTGTTAGGGGCTATAATGAGTCTGGCGGTGGGCAAGGTGCTCGCCGTACAGAGCGACGATTGCCAGAAGGGAGCGCTAACGTGGTGGCCAGGAAAAACGAGACGAGCCGGTGGGTCGACTACCTGATACCCCTCCCCAAGGAGGTGGCGATCCGCGGCTCCCGCAAGGCAACCGCAGGCCAGATTGGCCTGAGCTGCAGGGCGAATGTCGAGCCCGCCGTGGATACCGCGCTCGAGCTCCTCTTGCCGCTGGCTCTCGACGAGGGTTTCGAGCAGCCGCCCTTCCTCATCCTCCTGGCGCTGCTGGGTGAGCACGGTGTTCGCCTGCCGGTCGGCCTCGGTGCACGCCTCACCGGGCTGCCCAATGCCGAGCAAGCCTACGCCATCGTGCCGCTCCCTCACGCCGGTGGTCTATTGCTCCTGGCCACGACGGGACCAGGGCTGCTCAACGCGGCCCGCACACTCGTCCAGCTGGTGCACGCCCCTGCGGAGGTTACGCCGCAAACCGAGTTGGAGATCCCGCTAGCGACGATCGTCGACTGGCCCGACCTCGAAGAGCGCGGACAGTGGGGCGGCAACGTCGCCGAGGATCTCGACTGGACGTCGCAGTGGAAGCTGAACACCGTGGAGGTGTGGGCACAGGCTACCGTGGACAAAGCGGGCAAGCCGATCGTGCAGATCGCGCCCGGCCTGTTCGAGCATGGGGCCGAACTGGGCGTCAAGGTGGTGCCCTACATCCTGCACCTGGAGCAGGTCTCGCGCTATGCTGGCCTGATGAACCGCCAGGAGCTGCTGAGCACTCCCGACCCGTCTCAGCCCTTGCCGAGCGACTATACGCCAGGGCTGTGCATGTCCAGTCCCGACACACAGGAGCTGATCCGCGGCTGGCTGGCGGTCGCAGCAGAGATCGAGGGTGTCACCGACATCATGGTCTGGCTTTCGGAGGGCGCCGCGCCCTGCTATTGCCCCAGGTGCCTCGGCAAAGAGCCCTTTGGGCTGGAGGTGCAGGCCATCGTGGGCGCTTTTGCCAAGGCCGAGACGGCCCAGGTCAGACCCGAGCACCCCGGTGTGCGCCTACGCCTGCTCACCACGCAAGGGAGTTACCCCGTCAACGAGCGGGTGATCGCCGCGGCGCCCGAGGATGTGGGGATCACTTATTACGACGGCGGGCGCACCTACGACTCATCGCATGCTCCCATGATCTATCCCCTACTCGAAGATCATGCGCGGAGCGGGCGTTGGCTGGGCGTATACCCGCAGATCACCCATTGCTGGCGCACCGTGTTCCCCTGGACCGCGCCGCAGTTCATCCAGTACCGGGCGCAGGAGTTCGTAGAAAAGGGGCTGCGCTGCATGATCGGCTATGCGGTGCCCAGCAATCGCTTTCACGAATTCAACGTGATGGCCGAGGCGGAGTGGACCTGGAACGCGCACGGTCGGTCGCCCGAGGAGTTTGCACGCGCCTATGCCGTGGCCAAGGGGATGGTCGACCCCGAGGGGTTCTCACGCTGGGCCGTCGTGCAGGGAGCCGCTGGCTGGGTGCTGGCCGAGAGCCGGCTTTTGCTGACGATGATCTACGACCCGGCGCGAGGGCTGCGCGGCGAGGCTCCGGTGGACGACCATCGGTTTGAGAGCGCAGGGATCGTGCGGGTGCCCGGCGTACGAGGAGCGCTTGCCCAAGCGCGCGAGGCGCTTGCGCTCGCCCAACCACTGGCCGACTCGGCGCTGATCGACGAATCCGCGGCCACGCTGGCGGGGCTGGAGGCGCTCGACGTCCTGTATGCTCTTCCGGAGCAGCTCGCGGCCGATCCCCTCGAGGGGGCGGCGCTAGACGCACTCTCCGACGCGCTCGACCGCCTGGACCAAGCCGCCAACGCCGTGCGCCGGCACACAATGGCCTGGGGCGAGCGAATCTATGCCCGGGATGGCAAGCCGCCACACACGCGCCTGCTCGATACGGCCAACGTGTTGTTGCGCACTTGTGATGCGGCCCGCCAACTGGCGGCGGAGCGGGGCCTGGTCGACCCGCACCCCGAGTACCGTTTGCGACCGCTGCGCAATTGGTCGGCTACTGACTTTGGCCACAGCCAGAGCGCACTGCTGACAGTTAGCCTGGGTGGGTTCGTAGCCCAGGAGGGCGGGCGCTATCACGTGGGGCTCGACTATGCCGATGGTGCGTGGGGCACGCACATCGAGTGGGTGGCGGTGTTGGCCAGGAATCCCTCCGAGTCAAGTTACAGTATCATCGCCGAAACCCCCGACCCGACGGGCGTGAATGTGAATGGCGTCAGCGTCTGGGAACGCTGGAAGGAGCTGCGCCTGACGATCCCCGCCACGCCGCCGGGTACCGAGCTGCACCTCGCCGTGCGCCTGTCGGGGTTGCCCATCGACGCGCCGGCGAACCGGCGCACCTGCGCAGGGACGCTGAGCTGGCGCCAGGTGGTGGACTAACTCGGCCCGCGCGGTCGTTTCATTTGCGGCTGATATCAGAAGGGATTGCCGGAGACCTCTTTGCCGAGACCGAAGAAAGCCAGCGCCTTCTGAATAGTGAGGTCCCAGAAGCGCCATTCGTGGGTGTAGCCCTCGATCTCTTCGAAAGTGATATCGGCGCCGATCTCCTGGGCGTAGGTCTTGAACTCGCGGTACCAGTCATACAAAAAGTCATTGGTGCCACAGGCACAGTATATACGAGGCAGATCCCCCCGGTGGACCATCTCACCGAGCATCCGCCAGGTATTCTCGTTGGAATTCAGGAAATTCACTACCCCGCCATGGTTCTGCAGCCGATTCGCCAGGCGCTTGTCCTCGGCCGCCTCTGGGCTGGCGAGGATGCGCTCATAGTTGCGGGCTGCCGAGGAAAGCACCGCCGCAGCCGCGAACTTGTCCGGGTGAGCCAGTGCATATTTGAGGGCGCCGCCGCCACCCATGGACAGGCCGGCAATGAAATTGTCCTCGCGCCGGTTCGACGCGGGAAACCAGCTATAGATTAGCGGCATAAGCTCCTCGGTCAGGTAATCGAACATGCCGTAGCCCATCAT
>CAYQDH010000240.1:0-8281 GCA_964416075.1 uncultured Anaerolineales bacterium
GCGCGAGTTTCAACCACCTCAATGGCCGCTACACCGTGCAGAACCCCACGGGCGACACGCCGGATAACGCGCAGATTTGCTCGGCCCTGCAGAACCTAGCCCAATTCCTGAATGGGTTCGATTTGCTTCGCATGTGGCGAGACGCCACCGTGGCCGTTCGGGGCGCCCCCGAGAACGTGCACTGCCGGGGGATCAGCGAGCCGGGCAAGCAGTATGCCGCGTACCTGCACCATGGGGTGCTGGAGAAACCGTCGGTGTATACCGTTGTGCCGGGGAGCTATGTCGAGGAGATCGAGATCCTCGCGCCAGCGGGGTCTTATCGCGCCGATTGGCTCGACCCAGCGACGGGTGCTACGGTGTGTACCGAGAAGGTTCGTCATAGCGGGAGCCTGCTCACTTTGAGCACACCGGTGCACTCGGTCGACATCGCCCTAGCCCTGCGACGCCTCGGGGATCAGTAACCTGGGGCTTTGAGCGGACCACCGCGAGCTGTGGCCCGCTTATGGTACGCTCGGTAGGACGGAAAGAACGCGCCTGACGGCGCTCACTGTGAGCGAAGGCATTCGTTTGTGGTGCGCTTGTCAGCATGCAAGAACGCCCCTGACGGCGCTACTACGAACGGGGAAACACGATTGTATGGCGCCCGTCAGGGCGTAATCGCCTGATCTCAAGTGTCTCAATCGCGAATATCAGGGTCAGCGCCACTCACAAGGGCCAGGATAGCTTCCCCATAGCGTTCCATCTTTTTCTCGCCCATGCCCTTGATAGCCTCTAGTTGCTCGGTGTTTCGTGGGCGCACCGCTACGATGCGCCTGAACAAGCTATCGTGCGCGACAACAAAAGGCGGCACCCCCTCGGCGGTGGCTATCTCCATGCGCCAGGCGCGCAGGCGCTCAAAAAGAGCGTCCTCCGGCCCCAGATCTTGCTCACGGCGCTCTTGTGCCAGAGTCGTCTCGCGAGAGAGAGGCTCGGCCGTCGGCTTGGGGGATGGAGGCGAGGAAGGCTTGGGCGTTCGTAGAGGGGGACGCTTGCCGTCTGCCATGTCTCTTCCGGCCGGGGTCAGCTCCAATACAACGCCTCCATGGTCCAGAATGCGCGTGCGGAACATCCCCGCCTTGACCAGAGAATCCACCAGCTTGCCCGCCGCGCTTTCCGAGCGGAAGGATAGGGCGCCGAAGGCCTGAGACTCGCGCCCGCGCTCGGGGGCGTCTTCTGCACCACGCAGTATGGATACCAGGCTGCCACGTCCCCAACCATGGGGAGCTTCAGCCGCGCAGCGGAGGATGATGTGAATCTGCTCCTCTTCATCAGGCAAGCCAACATCGCTGGCGCGGGCGCTGAGGGCGCCATCGGGCGCGCAATAGTCGCACGACGTTCGACACACCAGCTCCTGGCCGCTGAGGTAGGCCACGATATGGCCATGGCGGCATCGTTCCGCCTTGGCGTAGGCCACCACTTCGTCGATGCGCTGCCCCTGTATGGTGGCGTAGCGATCCAGCAAGGCCTCCACTCGGCTGGCAGCGTCGGCGGGCGCGGGCGTGATCTCGATCAAGGCATCGCGCCCGGCGGGACGGTATTCCAGGATTCCTGCGTCGGCCCAATGCAGCACGTGCTCTTCGATCTGCAGGGGATCCTGTCCCGCTTTGCGCGCGACCTGCAACAGGTCCAGGCGCAAGCTCTCGCCCGTCTCCAGCCGCGCCGCGATGGTAAAAGCGCCCAGGGTTGCTTCCTCGGTCCCGGCCAGGTGATCGCGCTTCCAGGTGTTGGCCGGCCGCCGGATCAGGGCCGTGCGAGGAATATCCTGGTGCCGCCGCAGCAACCCTACCTCCTCCAGCATCCCCAAGGCCACGCGCACAGGGGTCTCCTCCGCCTGCACCTCGCGCATGACATCACCCAACACGACGCGCCCCAGGCTGGCCCCACCCAGTTGCTGGCGCACCGCCCCATACACGGCGCGCAGCGTTTCCACGCTGAGGGCGTCCCTCTTGGCGAATGACGTGAGCAAGCCGCGATCCGCAGGCGCGTAAAAGAGGATGCAGTGGGCGGGCTGACCATCGCGGCCGGCGCGCCCGGCCTCCTGGTAATAGGTCTCCAGAGAGGAAGGCAGGTCATAGTGCAGGATCCAGCGGATATCCGGTTTGTCGATGCCCATACCAAAAGCGATGGTGGCCACCATGACCCGAACCTGGCCATTCATGAACCGATCCTGCGCCGCATCGCGCGCTTCACGGTCGCCGATGCCCGCATGGTAATACCCCGCAGCGATCCCCCGACTGCACAGCAACTGGGCCAGTTGCTCAGCACGGTCGCGGCTGTTCACATAGATAATGCCACTGCCTTCTGCGGCGCCACTCAGGGTCAACAATCGGGCCATCTTTTCGTCGGCGTTGCGCAAGCGCACGACCTCGAAAAAGAGGTTGGAACGGTAGGGATCTCCGGCCACGACTGACATGTCCTGCGCCACTGAGCTGGCGGGGGCCATGCTCGTAACCGTGCTCCCAAGTCGCTGCAGGATATCGCTGCGCACGCGCGGCGGGGCTGTGGCAGTCATGGCCAGCACGGGAGGGCGGCCCAGGGCCTGCCGCACCCGGCCGAGGTAGAGATAGTCGGGGCGAAAGTCGTGTCCCCACAGGCTGACACAGTGCGCCTCATCCACCACCAGGCGGTTGACGCCCGCCAAGCGCAGGGCGCGGACAAAGGGGACTTGGCGTAAGCGCTCGGGGGCAGCGTAGACCAGGCAATAGTTGCCGTGGCCGATCTGGGCGATGCGGCTTTGCAGCTCGTCCCCCTCCAGGGTGCTGTTGATCACCGCGGTGCGGCAACGCACATCGAGGGGCAGTGACTCGACCTGATCTTTCATCAGCGCGATTAGTGGAGAGACCACCAGCGTGACACCCTTGCGGTCCATGCTCGCGGGGAGCTGGTAACAGAGCGATTTGCCCCCTCCGGTGGGTAGGATGGTGAGCACATCCTGCCCGCGCAGGACGGCGGCCATCGTTTCGGCCTGGCCGGGGAGCAAGCTCGCGTGGCCGAACCGATCGCGTGCTGCGCCTTCCAGCCGCTCGCGCTCCTCCATGGAGACAGGGAGGCTTGCCAATGGGGAGACCGGCTGGAGGACAGGCGCGGGTGCAGGCTCCGGAGACTTGAGCGGCTCACGTGTCCTTTCCCGGGCCAGGTACTGGCTAGGGAGAGGTTGCCCCTGCAAGGCGGCTTGGATCTCGGCCAATTCGTGCTCGTACCGTTGGGCCAGGTCGGCTTCCAGGTCGTGGGCACGGTTGGTCTCGCCGCTGCGCCGATAGTAATCGAGCAGCCGGCGCAGATGATATACGGGCAGCGGATGGTCCGGATTATTGTCCTGCTGCACGCGCACCGCATAGCTGCTGGCTGTGACCCGCTCCCCTCGCGACTCATAGTAATCCATCATGCCCAAGAGATAGGGGTGATAGCCCTGCCCCGTGCTCTGGAGCTTCTGGTAGGCGCTCAGCGCGCGCTCTGCGTCTCCGCGGGCCAGGTGTACATCTCCCAGCAGGCTAAGAGCGAGGGGCGAGGTCGGTCCATCGCTCACCACATGAGCGGCAACCTGAAGTGCGGCCTGCGTATCTCCGCGAGCCAGGTGGATGCGCGCCTCCAACACCTGGGCGGGCACAGAGGGATTGAGGCTCTGGCGAGCGCGCATGGTCTCCAGCGCCGCGTCGAGCTGCCCCAGCGCCACCTCCGCCCGGGCACGATCGTCCAGCAAAGACACTAGCGTGGGATGAGCGGGGACCAAGGACTCGAGGCATGCCAAGGCCTCCTGATAGTGCTCCCAGCGCAGCAGGAAACTGATCAGGCGCGTGCGTTGGCTGGCAGCCAGGAGAACTGCCTTGCTGGGTGTGATGCCGAGCTGGCTGAGGATGTCCTGAATCATGCTTAACCCCCGAAAGCTGATGACTCCTGGCAACGACTTACGGCGAGAGGCCTACAACTCTTTGTAATTTATGTCAATAAAATAGTCGGGCACGGGATGCACGCCGATGACCATCAGCCAATAGTCCCCCTGGTAGACGCGGCTCAGACCGAGGACCAGATAGATATCCTGGGCGCCCAGCCGCTGCAGCAGCTCGGCGCGGTCCAACTGCAATGTCCCGCCTTCACTGCTCAGCCAGCGGCGGCCCTGCGCACGCCAAGCCAGGTCGGTGACGGGTACACCGCGGGGCGCACTGGCCTTGGGGTGTTGGGTGCCCGAGAGCTCAAAACCGATGCGCGCCTCATACTTGGCCGTGTAGGGGTCATGTCGGAAAAAGGCCCACACGTTATCCGGATGGATCAGGCAGAGGGAGCGGCGGTGTTGCTCAATCACCTCAGCAGGGGCAGGGTCGAGGTGCTGCGACAGAAAGGCCTCGCGTCGTTCTCCCTCCAGGCGGCGCAGCACGCGGGGCCGATGATGGATAAAATCGGCGACCCAATCCTCGACATGGGGGACCATGGGCCGGGGTTTCTGCAGATCCAAAACCACCACGTCAGCGCAACGGATCACCCGTCCCTGTGCGTCAGCGATATCCCCCACGAGTAATGTATCATGCTCCTTGACGGGACGCACCCAGCGCACCTGGCCACGGACCTGCGCATCGTGGACGTATCCCGCGGTGCAGACACCGCTGAGCATCTCGGTAACGGCCATGATAAGGATTTCCTGCGTGGGCATCGCTTTACTCCTCCATAGGCGCAGGGCCAGACAAGAATCCAGAAAAGCTTACCGCAAAGGCACTAAGGGCGCTAAGGCTTTCTGTTGGACTGCCGTTACACGCTTGCATGCGATAAGTCCGTGCCACAGCACAAAGCGTAGGAACTAGAAACCATGGCGTCCTTCACCTTGGCAACTAGCCGGCAACCGACAGACGCTACAAGTGAATGATCTGCACGCCAGGCAGGTGCACGGCCCAGTATTCGGCAACCAAGCGACGGTGACACTTGATCGGCTTGGCCTCACTGCACAGTAGGCAGGGCGCCCGATAGCGGGCGACAATATCCTTGCCCGCCACCTCGGCCCGGCGTTCCTGCAGCAACGGGATGAAAGCCGCCTCGTAAACACCCCAGTCATGATCCCGGTGGTAGCCATCGAGAATCCCGTCACTGGGGCCCAGCTCGGGCCGGTGCTCGTAGGCGATGTGAAAGCCCTCCCGGAGTAGAAAGGCCAGGTCATCCTTCTTGCTGTAACCCGCCAGTTGCGAGGTGTTGCGCAAGCGGATGTCGATGACGGCGTCAACGCTGGCCTGGCGTAGGGCTGTAATGAACTGTTCCAGCGATCTGCCTTGGGTGCCGATGGTATACAACAACGACATCTGCCTCGCCTCTCAGAACATGGAAAGTTGCTTGGGCTTTTCCTCGGCCTGGACGGTAGAGCCGTCGGGCTGGATGTGCATAACGCGCACACCGTGGGCCAGGAGATGCGGCGTGATCAGCAGAGTACGATGACAGTGCTCGTGATCGCCCTCGCTGCACATCATGGCCAGGGGGTGTTGAGCCGCCAGGTTGACCAGCTTCTGCAACGCCTGCTGGAAGGCGGGCAACGCGGCCATCCGCGCATAGTCGGGGCGTGGACCGTGAGCGTCATCGTCCGCAGCGGTGTGATACAGGGAGGGATCTGCGGGGCGCCCGCCGAGGACGTCTCCCATAAAGAGGTAACGAATGCCCCCCTGTTCCAGGGCTCGGGCCAAAGTTTCGCGATTGTACTGCGGCGTCCAACGGCTGTAAGGCTGGCTGCGAATATCGACGAGGGCGGTAATACCGTGTTGTCGCAGCAGCGCCACGAACTCTTCCAGCAGATGGTTACTGTGGCCGATGGAATGGACCACCACCGCATCAGGCCGCGGGCTGGGTTCCATGCCAGCCTCCTCTCCAAAAAAGCCTCGACCTCGATTATATATACCATCAGGAAGGACGGCAACTGCAACTGGGCTTGCGCTTGCAGGCTATTCCCTCTACACTAGTGCCAAATCGCACGAGGTTAGAGAGATGACCGTTTCACAGACCGAATTCCCGTCGACGATCGAGACGGTAGAGGCGTTGGAGGACATCCTATCGTGGCCCACGGACGAGGTAGGGGCGGCTTTGGCCACGCTAGATGGAGACGTGATGATCCTGGGCGTGGGAGGCAAGATGGGCCCCACTCTGGCCCGTCTCGCTCGTCGCGCCATCGACCATGCCAGGCTCTCCAAGCGAGTGATCGGCGTATCGCGGTTCTCCGAGCCGGGACTGCGCGAGGCGCTACAGAATGTGGGCGTCGAGACGATCGCTTGCGATCTCCTGGATGACCAATCGCTGCAACGCTTACCCGAGGCCGCGAACATCGTCTACATGGCAGGGATGAAGTTCGGCACGACAAACCGCGAGGCGCAGACCTGGACGATGAACGCCTACCTACCCGGGCGCGTGGTGCAGGCACAGCCCCATGCGCGATATGTGGTCTTTTCCAGCGGGAACGTGTATCCTCTGGTGCCGGTACTGCAGGGTGGCGCAACCGAAGCGACGCCCCCAGCCCCCGTAGGTGAATACGCGCAGAGCGTCCTGGGGCGGGAGAGAGTATTCCAGTACTGGGCTGAGCGACAGCACACCGCGGGTGTGCTGTTCCGGCTGAACTATGCTGTGGAGATGCGTTACGGCGTGCTGCTCGATGTCGCCCAGAAGGTGTGGGCGAGCCAACCCATAGACCTAAGCACCGGTCATGCCAACGTCATCTGGCAGGGAGACGCCAACGCCTGCGCGCTGCGCGCCCTGGCCCTGGCCGCCGATCCGCCTCTCGCCCTGAACGTGACCGGGCCAGAGACCGTGTCGATCCGCAGCCTGGCGCTAGAGTTCGGCGCCCTGTTGGGCCAAGAGCCTGTCTTGGTGGGCCAGGAACAACCTGAGGCGCTGCTGAGCAACGCACAGCGCGCCCATGCGCTTCTGGGCTATCCGCGCGTATCGGTCGGCCAGATGGTAGAGTGGGTGGCGGATTGGGTGCGTCGCGACATGCCCACTCTGAACAAGCCAACGAAATTCCAGGTGCGGGATGGCCGGTTCTAGCCACAAACGGAGGGGCTCTCCATGCAAAAGAAGTCAATAGGGCAGTTACGCAGTGATCTGGCCGCAGGCCTGGTCATCCCGGCCTGCCCTCTGGCGTTGGACGCGCAGCGTCACTTTGACACGGGCCACCAGCGCGCTCTGCTTCGGTACTATGCCGCAGCGGGAGCCGGAGGGGTGGCCGTAGGGGTGCATACCACCCAGTTCGCCATCCATGTCCCCAAGGTGGGCCTGTACCGGCCCGTTCTCGAACTGGCCGCCGAGGTCCTCAGAGCGGCGAACAAAGATATGGTGCGGGTAGCCGGCCTGGTCGGGCGCACGCCACAGGCCGTACATGAGGCCGAGATGGCGCTGGCGCTGGGATACGATTGCGGGCTACTTAGCCTCGCCGCCTACGGCGGGGCTGGCGATGAGGAGATCCTCGCTCACTGCCGCGCCGTGGCCGCCGCCATTCCCCTCTTTGGTTTCTACCTGCAGCCTGCCGTGGGGGGGCGCGTTCTATCCTACGCCTTCTGGCGGCGATTTGTGGAGATCGAGTCGGTGGTGGCGATCAAGATCGCGCCCTTTAACCGTTACCAGACTCGAGATGTGGTTCGCGCAGTGGTGGATGCGGGTCGAGCCCAGGACATCGCGCTGTACACGGGCAACGACGACCATATCGTGGAGGATTTGGCAGTCCCCTACAAACTCGGCTCACCAGATGCCTCCGCGATCCGCATTGTGGGAGGACTGCTCGGGCATTGGGCGGTGTGGACACGGGGAGCCGTGGCGCTGCTGAAGCGCTGCCGTGCTACGCAGGGCCAGGGAAGTGTCCCCATAGACCTGCTAGCTACGGGTCTGCAGGTGACCGACTGCAACGCTGCCTTTTTCGACGTGGCTCACAACTATGTGGGGTCTATCGCGGGTATCCACGAGGTATTGCGTCGGCAGGGCCTGCTGGCCGGGGTTTGGTGCCTGGATCCGCAGGAGAGCCTTTCGCCCGGGCAGCGGGAGGAGATCGATCGCGTCTATGCGGCCTATCCGCATCTGAACGACGACCTGTTCGTGGCTGAGCATCTGGACGCATGGCTATCGTAGAGAGCATGGTGAACCCTCGGGACGGACCGGCGGAAGCGGCCCAAACGGCATACTAGAAAGCAGTCATATGACAGACGAAACCAGCCCGCTCTATATGGCTATCGATGGGGGAGGCACCAAGACCCTGGGCCTTGTCGCAGATGGCTCTGGCCAAGTGGTGGGC
>CAYQDH010000241.1:0-8274 GCA_964416075.1 uncultured Anaerolineales bacterium
CTGGAGCGCCCTCGCGTTTTTGTCCGGCGGTTTTTTCGCTGACAAGCCCTAGCCCTGGAAGTTCTTTGTTTCGGACCCATCCACTGTCCCCAACAGGCCGATCCATGGTCCAGGCCGATCCTAGTGAGTCTCATTGCTCAAGCCGTGATGCCCTTGGCAGCGGGCACAGTGAGCGGGCTTGGTTCCTTATTCACAGAATCGGGAGGATAAAATGCTGGAGTTCAGCAAAAAAAGCAACACCCTGGAGCAGACAGAGTACAGATACGAGTTGCAGGATATCGATGAGCCGCAGCTCTATCGTCTGCTCTACAACTATACCGAAGTACCCAAAATCCCTTTCAACCATCGCCATGTGCCCATGCAGCCACCGGATGATATCTTTATCACCGACACCACGTTCCGCGACGGGCAGCAGGCCAGGGAGCCGTACAGTGTCGAGCAGATCGCGCAGCTCTACACTTTTATGCACGAGTTGGGCGGCCCCAAGGGGGTCATCCGCCAGTGCGAGTTCTTTCTCTATAGCCCCAAAGATCGCCAGGCGGTCGACGCGTGTCGGGCGCTGGGGTACCGCTTTCCGGAAATCACCGGTTGGATTCGGGCCCGCCATGAGGATTTTCTGCTCGTTAAGCAGATGGGCATATCGGAAACGGGCATTCTGGCCAGTTGCTCAGACTATCACATCTTCAAAAAGCTCAACATGACTCGTCGCCAGGCGATGGACCAGTTTCTGGGTGTGGTCAAGGATGCTCTGTCGGTCGGCGTTCGGCCGCGAGTGCACCTGGAAGATCTCACGCGTGCTGATTTCTACGGATTCGTCCTACCCCTTGCCACGGCGCTGGGTGACCTATCCAGGGAAAGTGGTATTCCCATCAAGATTCGGGCTTGCGATACCATGGGCTATGGGGTCTCCTACCCGGGCGTTGCCCTTCCCCGGAGCGTGCCGGGCATTGCCTATGGCCTGTGGCACTATGCGGGGTTTGATAAGGAGCTGTTGGAGTGGCACGGTCACAACGACTTTCACAAGGCCGTGGCCAATGCTGCGACGGCGTGGCTGTATGGAATCGCCGCAGCCAACTGCACCCTGCTGGGCATCGGCGAGCGTTCGGGTAACACCCCCCTGGAGGCCATGGTCTTTGAGTATGCGGCTCTGCGGGGCACACTCGACGGCATGAACACCGCTGTCGTCACCGAGATCGCTGACTATTACAGCAAAGAGCTGCACTATGATATTCCGCCCATGATGCCTCTGGTGGGTGAGCACTATACCGCTACGAGGGCCGGCATCCATGCGGATGGTTTGCTCAAAGATGAGGAGATCTATAACGTCTTTGACACCAACGCCCTGCTCAACCGCCCGGTGAAGGTTCTTATCGGCCAGAGCTCGGGCGCCGCGGGCTTGGTCTATTGGCTCAAGACCTACTTTGGCCTGCGGAATGGTGACAGTGTCGACAAGCGTGATCCTCGTTTGCTTCCCATACTGGAGTGGGTCAATGCCCAGTATGAGGCATGTCGCGTGTCGTCCATCGGCGACCAAGAGTTGGAAGGAGTCATCGCGCGCTTGGCGCCCGACCTCTACACGCAACTCGCAGGGATGACCCCGGAAGCTGCGCAACAGGTTGGCAAGCTGCGACCATCTGCTTGATATGAGGCGCTTCAATCTCCGGCTATGCCTGCCTCCGAAATGTCGGACACGACATAGAAGCGAGTGAGTGGGGTAGAGCAAGTCGCGGAAAAAAGAAGAGGCCACGCCGTAGCAGCGTGGCCTCTTCTTTGTGCTACGAAACCAGCGCGGGGCCTTCAACCAATGGTGCGTCTAGCGCACCTGGCTCGGGCGCCTCCACAAGTAACCCCTCCGACTGCAGCACCTGCTTCAGAGCGGAGATGCTCACCTCGAGCATCTCCAGGCTCGGTTCTCTCGTGGTTAGCTTTTGCAGCCACAATCCTGGAGCCGCGATGGCGCGGGCTAACGCGCTCTTGTCATAGCTGCGTGCCGTTAGCTTGAGCACTTCATAGGAGATCCCCGATACCACCGGGATGAGCACGATGCGCGACAGCAGGCGCAACAGCAAGGGCGGGCGGCCGATCACAGTTGCCAGCACAACAAAGATGAACAGAACGATGAGCAGGAACGCCGTCCCGCAGCGAGCGTGGCCTCGACTAAAAGGCATAATGGCTTCGGGCTCGAGCGGCGCGCCCTGTTCGTAGGCATTGATCGTCTTGTGTTCAGCGCCATGATAGGCAAAGACACGACGAATGTCGGGCATGAAACTAATGCCCCACACATAGCCCACAAAGATTAACAGGCGTACCAGGCCCTCGGCGGCGTTACTGAGCAGCGAAGAGCTAACATAGCGATCGATCAAGCCAACCAGGAAGGCAGGGAGAAGAAAGAACAGGCCGACACCAAGCGCCAGGGATAGGGCGATCGTTCCCCAGGCGAGAGGACCACTGAAGCTGACCTGCTCATCCTCCTCGCTCATCGCCACATCGGCGGACCACATGAGCGCCCGCATCCCCAGGCCGAGGGAATCCCACAACATGGTCAGGCCCCGAAGGAAGGGCCAGCGAAGGATCCTGCTCCGATACACAGCGGCTGGCAAGGCCTCGCGATGCACGACGATATTGCCCGCCTGATTTCTGACGCTAACGGCCCAGTCTTTCTCGCCGCGCATCATCACCCCTTCCAACACCGCTTGTCCACCATAGTTGAACTTGGTCACACGGGCTCCTTCCTGGGCACGCAATGGCACGATCGGCAGCGTGCCTCATAGACCTCGTTGGCTCCGACCATGATCACCTGGTCCTCATAGTAAGCGGGTTGGCCATTGATCAACCGCTGTGTGCGGCTCGCTGGCGCGCCACATATGACACAAATGGCCTGCAGCTTGTCGACCAGCTCAGCCTGGGCCATGAGCAGGGGGATAGGGCCAAAGGGTTCGCCCCTGAAATCCATGTCCAGCCCTGCGGCCAACACTCTTAGGCCACGGTCAGCTAGCTGGTTGCACACATCAGCGATGGACCAATCGAAAAACTGCGCCTCATCGATGGCCACGACCTGCGTGTCGGGCTGGACGAGATCGAGTATCTCGCTCGCCCTGTGCACCGTGGTCGCCGAGATGCTGGACCCGGAATGTGAAGAGATCCGCCTCTCTCCATAGCGTAGGTCCAGAGCGTGCTGGAACACCTGTACCTTTTGCCGGGCGATCTGTGCGCGCTTGATGCGGCGGATCATCTCCTCGGTCTTGCCGCTGAACATGCCGCCGCAGACTAACTCGATCCATCCACCAGTGCGCCGTTGTTGGCTCACGCTGCACCTCCCCTAATGCCCATGCCTCGCATGATCGGGTTGCATGGTACTGGCACAACAAAAAGGCAGAGTGGAAACACTCTGCCTTGCTGTATGCTGTGTGGGGTCCGAGCTACGCCTTGTCCTGCTCTTCGCGGTCAATGGGCTCTACTGCCTCTTCTTCGTCCACGATCTCGACCAGAGCGCGAGCGCGCTCGCGCTCGGCTCGGGCTGTAGCGCGCTTTTTGACTTCCTTGGACATTTCCTGAGACACTTCGACGCGCTTGGTAAAGCGCTCTACCTGTCCGGCCGTGTCCACCAGGCGCTGCTGCTGACCCGTGAAGAAGGGATGGCAATTGCTGCAAACGTCAGTACGAATGGATTCCTTCGTAGAACCCGTAGTCCAGCTGTTCCCACAGGCGCAGGTTACCTTGGCTTCTGGGTAGTACTTGGGGTGAATCTTTGGCTTCATTTTGCTTCAACTCTCTCGGGATACACGGATACCCGCTTCTTGTCCTTCGTGCGGTGCTCAAATTTCACATAACCATCGATCGTGGCAAAGAGTGTGTAATCCTTGCCCGAATCCACGTTGGTCCCCGGCTCGATGGTCATGCCGCGCTGGCGCACGATGATTGTTCCGCTGTTAACGGCCTCGCCATCGAACCGCTTGACACCCAGGCGCTTGGAGCGACTGTCGCGGTTGTTGACATTGCTGCCGCCACCTTTTTTGTGTGCCATCTATCGCTCTCCCCCTAAGCCTTTGTTCTATGCCTTGATCTCATCGATGCGCAGGCGCGTATAATGCTGTCGGTGCCCGGTCTTGTGGCGAAGTCGTTCCTTCGCCCGGTACTTGAACACGATGAGTTTTGGCCCGCCCACCAGATCCATCACGGTAGCAGCAACCTTGGCCTCACCGAGGATGGGGCGCCCCACTTGGACCTGATCACCGTCGGCCACCATCAGCACCCTATCCAACTCGACCTTATCCCCGACCTGGGCCTGCATCAGCTCGACGTCGATTGTCTGGCCAACCGTAACCCTGTACTGCTTTCCACCGGTCTCTATGACAGCGTACACTTGATCCCTCCGGGAACCTGCATTGGGAAATGACCGGTTCTCGCGTGTCCCCGGCCCTAACGAAACGTAATTATACTGCTGGCCAGCAGCTTTGTCAAACGTAACAAAACGGCAGTCGAGCTTTCCCTCCATGCCCCTAGCTCAGGCCCAGCAGGGCCAGCGCATCGCGCTGGATCAGCGCCTCGATCTCCTCCTCGGGAATACGCGGCAGCCGTGTGCCCGCTACCAGGTCATTCACCGAGCGCAGGGCATCGAGCGTCTCCTGCGGGGTGGTCACCGGGTAGTCCGTGCCAAAGAAGACCTTGTCCATCTGGGCGTATTCGTGGCAAAGGACCAGGGCATTGTAGAACTGCCAGGGACGGTAGAACTGCGCCGAGATATCGGTGTACACGTTAGGGTGCTTGCGGATGAGCACGATGGTATCCGGCTCCCAGGGATGGCCAAAGTGGGCCACCACGATCTTGAGATCGGGGTAGGCCATGGCCACTTCGTCCAGGGCCATCGGGTGAGCGTAGCGCAACGGGCCGTTGCGCATGGGCGAGGTGGCCTGGTGAAAGGCGATGGGCAGCCCGCAACGCTCGGCATAGGAGTATAGGGCGCAAGCGCGTGGATCCATCGGGTCAAAGATCTGGTAGTGTGGGCTGATCTTGATCCCCTTCATGCCCAGGTCATCCACGCAGCGCTTCAGCTCTTGCATCGCGCCAGGGTCGGTGGGATCCACTGCAGCGAATGGCACGATTTTCTCCGGCCACAGGGCTGCGCACTGTGCTATCTCGTCGTTGCGCGAGTGGCTGCCGCGGGCCACATCCAGGAGAATCAGCTTGTCCACCACAGACATATCCTGCTGAAACTCGGCCCAACCGACGTTGGTTTTGTATTGCTTATCTCCCCGGTAGCCGGGCCTACTCATCTGGGCCTCGGTTTGAGTCTCCATTTGCTTCGGCGGGTGAACGTGCACGTCGACGATCATGATTTTCCCTCCTGGACAGACGGTCTGCATATCGCATTTTCGGGACGCTACAGGTGGACATTATACGCGAGCTTCTTGCCCTCGAATAGTGAATTCCGTCCTTGGCGCCGTGCCGGTCGCTGTCTAGCCGCGCTCTCGTGTTCCGTCCTAATGATCCACTGTCGCAGTTGACTCGCGACCGTACGCCCTCTATGCTACGGGGTGAGCCTCGCCAGCTCGAGCAGACATTGGCGGATAGACAGAAGGAGGACCGCACATGACGCCGATGGATGTCAAGAAGGATCTCAAACACCTGTATGCGCCTTCGGTCAAGCAGTTCAGCATCGTGGACGTGCCCCCGATGACCTTTCTCATGATGGATGGTCACGGCGACCCAAACCACGCCCCGGCCTATCAGGAGGCGGTCGAAGCCCTGTATACGCTGGCCTATGCGACCAAATTCGCGCTCAAGAAGCAAGGTCATGATTACCTGGTGCCCCCACTGGAGGGGCTGTGGTGGATGGAGAACATGGCCGAGTTCAGCTTGCAGCGCAAGGCGGACTGGGATTGGACCATGATGATCATGCAACCCGAGCCGGTCACTGCATCGGAAGTTGAACGAGTGAGAAGCGAGGTCATGGCCAAAAAGGGCCTTGCGGCTCTCTCGCGGGTGCGATTCGACAGGTACGCCGAGGGACTGGCCGTGCAGATCCTATACTATGGCCCCTATGCGGACGAGGGGCCAACGATTGCTCGCATGCACGCCTTTGCGCAAAAAGAGGGATATATCCTTAGGGGCAAACACCACGAAATATACCTGGGGGACCCTCGGCGAACTGCCCCCGAAAAACTCAAGACGGTCATCAGGCAGCCCATCGCCAAGCCCTAGGCAGCCATCCTTTCGCAGGCGGGCTCTTCAGCGACCGCTAGTATCCTGACGATCTGCATCAGCTGCAAGTGATGTCGATCTGTTGTTCTTCTTCGTTTGCTGAGAAACGATGTATGGAATGGCAACTCTGCGTCCAGCTCGCGCAGATATCGTCTGGCATGCAGGCGGCGGCCCCTTGCTTCTTCGTAGATGCTATATCTTTCGGCGTCCATCGTGTGGCTCCTTTGGTATTGCTTCGGGTGCTGGCCGATCTTGTCCTAGAATCTAGTATAGCGCCCGCACCAGTTTGTATCATCGGCCATCCGCAGGGTCTTGTGCTCGTACGAGTGACCCATGGCAACCCGGCCATCTGACCAGTACTTGTCGTCGCGATTGTACGTCGCTTGTTAAGAGTGACGTTCTGGCTACAATCGCAGATACGGTGCTAGCAGGAGGTGGTGCAAGATGAAACCAATATCGGGTGTGGATGTGCTGGTTGTTGGTGGGGGGCCAGCCGGGCTTGGTGCTGCTCTTGGTGCGTCGCGTGCCGGCGCCAAGACGATGTTACTGGAACGCTATGGGTTCTTTGGGGGCGTAGCGGCCTACGGGATGGGTATGCCCATCAACCAGGTGCGCCCTGGGGGTCGGCCACGCAGCGCCATCCACGAGCAGTTCCTGGACTGCCTGAAAGCGTATGGCGACGAGGCCGTCCGAGTGGTAGACCACGCCCTCGTCTGCAATGTGGAGTTTATGAAGG
Organism: uncultured Anaerolineales bacterium; assembly: GCA_964416075.1. Taxonomy (GTDB): domain Bacteria; phylum Chloroflexota; class Anaerolineae; order UBA1429; family UBA1429; genus CAYQDH01. The sequence goes on from CAYQDH010000241.1 coordinate 6,938, forward strand.
TTGCGGCGATGGATGCCTTGGATCGAGCGGGTTGCCGTTACCTGCTGCACTCGCGCGTGGTGGACGCCCTCACGGATGCTAATCGCGTGACCGGCGTGGCCCTGGCTACCAAGGAGGGTGTCGTAAAAGTTCGAGCAGGAGCTGTGGTGGATGCCACCGGAGATGCCGACGTAGCTTACTTTGCCGGGGCTCTGACGCTCAAAGGCAGGGAAGGGGACGGGTTTCTGTCGCCGATGACCCTCTGTCTGCTGATCGTCAACGTCGATGTGCCTGCGGCGCGGGCGTTCCAGCGCGATGGTGGCCTGCATCGCCTGGTGGAACAGGCTAGGGCCAAGTACCCCCTCCTCCCCGAGCGCATGCACTTTGAGCTGGGGCCTTTTACGATCGAGAATGCCCTGGTGGTGAACCACGCGGGGACCAAGCTGGATGGTGTGCTCGATGGCACCGATCCCCATGATATGACCGAGGCGGAGCGCTTTAGCCGGCGACAGGCCTTGCAGATCGTCAGCGCGCTCCGGGAATTCGGCGGGCCCGCGTTCGAAAATGTGCGATTGGGAGGCACGGGACCCCAAGTGGGAGTGCGCGAGACACGACGCATTCAAGGCCTCTACGTCCTGACGGAGAACGACGCACTGGCCGGCCAGCGCTTTGATGATGCCATTGCCTGGCGCAGCGGGTTCCTCGATATCGGTTTCGTACGCTACGAGACGATGCAGATACACGACGTGCCCTACCGCTCGCTGCTGCCGGAACAAGTCGATGGCTTGCTCGTGGCGGGCCGTTGCATCTCCGCGAGCCATGTCGCCGCCTCGGCAGGTAAGAGCATGGGCAACTGCATGGCCACGGGGCACGCCGCTGGGCTGGCGGCTGCACTTGCTGTGCAACAGGGTTGTCAGCCGCGAGAGCTGGATGTCCGGCGTCTCCAGGCTGCGTTAGCAGCCGACGGCGTCGACTTAGCGTGCAGCGGAGCGCGATAGCCATGGGCGACCTTGCACCCCTGGAAACGCTTTACGACGGCAAACAGGGAGAGGAGATCCCCCTCCCGCCGGAATTGGCCACCCTCTACGGGCCTTTGTCGCTCACTAGGCATCGCGGTCGCCCTCATGTGATGGCTAACTTTGTCAGCACCATGGATGGCGTCGTCTCGTTGGGCGTGCCGGGGCATACCGGTGGGGCTGAGATCAGCGGGGCCAACCGCGAGGACCGCATGGTGATGGGGTTGCTGCGGGCTGTCAGCGACGTGGTGATGGTAGGGGCAAGCACTTTTCGCGCTGTACCGCGCCATGTCTGGACGGCGGAGCATATCTTCAAGCCTTTGGCCGAAGCATACCAGCAGT
>CAYQDH010000242.1:0-381 GCA_964416075.1 uncultured Anaerolineales bacterium
CGGGTTGCCACGCGCAACTTGGCGTCCAGGTTGGACAGAGGCTCGTCCATCAAGAACACGGCCGGCTCGCGCACGATAGCGCGACCGAGGGCCACGCGCTGCCGCTGGCCGCCGGATAGCTGCTTCGGTTTGCGGTCCAGGAGTTCCTGGATGCCCAGGATTCCAGCCGCTTCCTTGACGCGGCGATCGATCTCAGCGCGCGGCGTCTTGCGCAGCTTGAGGCCGAAGGCCATGTTGTCGTACACGCTCATGTGCGGGTACAGAGCGTAGCTCTGGAACACCATGGCGATGTCGCGATCCTTGGGCGGCACGTCGTTGACCACGCGGTTGCCGATCATGATGCGGCCGTCGGAGATCTCCTCCAGGCCGGCAAGGAGGCGG
>CAYQDH010000242.1:391-8226 GCA_964416075.1 uncultured Anaerolineales bacterium
GATTCACCTGGATTGAGATCTGACTTGACTGCATAGATGTTGCCGTCGCTGATCTCCTCCAGGCCAGCCAAGAGACGCAAGGACGTGGTCTTGCCACAGCCGGAGGGGCCTACGAAGACGAGGAATTCCTTGTCGGCGACTTCGATCGACAGGTCGTTCACAGCGATGACATCGCCAAAACGCTTGGTTACATGATCGTACGTTACGCTTGCCATTTTTCTCCTTGGCATTATTGAGAGAACAGGATATCCATTGTCGGCACGATCGACGCCTAGGCGTCGGACCCGCCGTTGCGGCTCGGCCCGAAAACTTGGGCGAGCCCTGCTGATTCCAGGTGGCAGAACTTTTCGGTCGATGGTTAGATCCCAAGGAAGCGCAGCTCTTTGCTGGCAAGCTCAAACGCGCTAATCCACCAGGGGCTCAATGCCAAAACCGCCCACCTGCAACCAGACACTGTCTCGGTCAGTGGCCTCTACGGCCAGCCTCGCTCGATAGGCAACCCTCCTTTCGTCGAACGCGCTCCAGGCTCAAGAAGCGGCCCTGCGCACCCGTGGAGACATCCACATCGAACGCCTCAGGTAACCCACCCTACACACAAGGTATATGGCTACCCTCAACAAACGCCAGTATAGCACACGTGCAAGCCTACGTCAATAGTCTTTGCCCACGTTTTTAGCGAGGGAACGCCTTACATCCGCCAAGCAAACGCCGGGGGGAGTGCGCCTGCGCCCAGGCTGGAAATGGCTATTCCTCGTCCGGGCCCTGATCCTCACGTCGGCTCTTGAAGCGATACACGATTCGACCACGCGTCAGGTCGTAGGGCGACAGTTCCACGCGCACGCGGTCTCCAAGCAAGATACGAATATAGTACTTGCGCATCCGGCCCGAGATGTAGGCCAAGACTTGGTGACCGCTGTCGAGCTTGACTGTAAACTGGGTATTGGGCAACGCTTCAACGATGGTGCCCTCGACCTCCACTTTTTGCTGTGTCACTTTTGACATACTAGTCCCTGTTTTCCCCCCTGCGAGCTACATCTGCGCCCCAGTGGGGGCACAGCAACAGGCCGAGGCTGCCTCACCTGGCAAGATCTCGGCACATCCAGCTAATCCGCGCTAGAGTATACCAGTCCCCCCTTACATCGTCAAGACGGCTGTATTGCCCTATAGTTGACCATTCCAGCTCTGAAAGGTACACTAGGGCCAGAGGATAATGCTCATGGCGCGCAAGTCATTTTCCAGAACCAAATCCAGTCAAAGATCTTTCGGTGGCACGATCGCCTCATTCCTACGCATACCTTTTTTTGCTGTGCTGGGTTTGTTGGCGTTGCTGGCCATCTCCGAAAGCTCACCCGTGGTTGACTTGATCGCGGGCGTACGACCCAGCAGCCCGAACGTGGGCCTGGTGGCGGGCCACTGGCAGAACGATTCCGGCGCGATTTGCGCCGACGGCCTGCAGGAGGTGGAGATCAACCTGGATGTGGCACGCCGCGTGGCCACTCTGCTTCGCCAGCAAGGCTACCGGGCCGAGGTCCTTCCCGAGTTTTCCCCCAAGCTCAACGGATACCAGGCCGCTGCCTTGCTGGCCATCCACTCGGACTCTTGCTTGGAGGAACTGTCGGGCTTTAAGGTCGCCCGCATGACCCATGCCCAGGATCCCGAGGTAGAGGATCGCCTCGTGGCCGCGCTCTACGGGTCGTACGAAAAGGCGACTGGGCTCAAACCGCATCCCAATACCATCACCGATGATATGCGCCAATACCACGCACTGCGTCGCATTGCACCCGACACCCCTGGTGCCATTATCGAGTGTGGTTTCATGGGGGGAGATCGCGTCATTCTCACCGAACAGCCAGATCGCGTGGCTGAGGGGATCGCCAACGGCTTGCTCACATTTCTGTCCGAGCAGCGATCCCAGCCCACGCCCACATCTATACCCTGACCGAAGAGGAAGCAGATGCAAGTCAACGGCAAACCCTATCGTACCGTTTGGATGGAATCCTCCGTCGTGCGCATGATCAACCAACCGCTCATTCCTTTTCGCTTCGAGATCGCCGATTGTCCGACCCACCGGGATACCGCCGTGGCTATCCGAACGATGATGGTGCGTGGGGCTGGGGCCATCGGCGCTGCCGCGGGCTATGGCATGGCGCAAGTAGCGTTGGAAGCGCCGGATAGGACGGCATTCATGGATTATGTCGAGCAGGGAGCTGAGACCCTGCGTCGCACTCGGCCCACCGCGCAGGACCTGTTCTATGCGATCGAGCGCGTTCGCGAGGCCATCCACGGCGCCAAAAGCGTCCAGGCTGCCCGCGAGGCGGCCGTACAGACCGCACACGAACTGGCCGATGAGAACGCGGAAGCAGGCGCGGCCATCGGGAGACATGGCGCTGGCTTGATTCGAGATGGAGCTCGAATCCTGACCCACTGTAACGCGGGGTGGCTCGCCTTTGTGGACTGGGGCAGCGCCCTCTCCCCCATATACATGGCCTCCCGCCAGGGCAAGCAAGTGTTCGTCTACGTGGACGAGACTCGCCCCCGATCTCAGGGCGCGCAGTTGACGGCTTGGGAGCTTATGGGTGAAGGGATCCCGCATGCCATTATTGCAGACAATGCCGCAGGCCATTTTATGCGACGCGGCGAGGTCGATATGGTCATCGTGGGAGCTGATCGTATCGCGCGAAATGGCGACGTGGCCAATAAGGTGGGTACCTATGAGAAAGCCATCTGCGCTGCTGCATCGGACATCCCCTTTTACGTGGCCGCACCGCTGACGACCTTCGACCCTCGATGTCCCACAGGGGACGACATTCCCATCGAGGAGCGTAGCCAGGACGAGGTGCTCTACATCCACGGTCGCAACGACCGGGGGGAGATGACCCGCGTGCGCATTGCTCACGAGGGAGCGCAGGCGCGCAATCCGGCCTTCGATGTAACCCCCGCGCGCTATATCAGGGGGATCATTACACCCCTGGGTGTCTGTGCTCCGGGGTCCATGCCCACGCCGTGATAGGTTGTTCGGGCGAGCCGGCGCTACATCGGGCGCCGGCCAGCTAGCACTCGCTATTGGGCAACCAATGATAGTCGCGCCCGGCCTGCATCAGGCGAGGATGGCGCCTATCGCGATCTGAGAGGAGAGGATCGCTCAGCGGCCAGGCGATGGCCAAGTCGGGATCATCCCAGGCGATCCCTCGCTCTGCAGCTGGGTCGTAGTACTGGGAGCACTTGTAGATAAAGTCGGCCACCTCGCTGGTGACACAGAAACCGTGGGCAAAGCCCACCGGAATATAGAACTGGCGATGGTTCTCCGCCGACAGTTCCACGCCCACCCACTGCCCAAAGGTAGGCGATCCCCAACGGATGTCTACCGCCACATCAAACACCTGGCCCTGTACCACATGCACCAGCTTGGCCTGGCCAGGCGCTGCCTGGTAGTGCAGTCCGCGCAGCACGCCATGCGCCGACCGCGAGTGGTTGTCTTGCACAAAGACATCGGCGACGCCTGCCTCGGCATAGCGCCGATAGCTGTAGCTCTCGAGGAAAAAACCGCGGCTATCTCCATGCACATCGGGCTCCACGATCAAGACACCCGAAAGCTTGGTTTCAACGATTCGCATTTCGCTTCACCACCGTCCTTCTAGAAACGCAGTGTCATATACGTGGTCGCTCCGGGGCGAATATTTACCACGGCTTGCACGCTTTTGCCGTTTTGATAAGCCACCACCAGCCAGTCCCCGGCTTGCAGGTTGCCCGCCGCGAAATTCTCGCGCCAGGCCGGATCGCCAGAGATGCCCTGTCGTGGGTAGCTCGAGATCAGCCGCGCCGTACGATCGGGCTGGCTCACCAGGGAGAGGGTAATCCTCACATCAGGAACAGGTTCGTCTTTGGCGGTGAGCAAAGCTCCTGCTAACGCGCCATGGCCGTCGGCAGGGCGCAGCCAGAGCTCGGGGTTTACGGCAGCGCGATAGTCGTTCGATCCATAGCGCACCTCCATGTGTAGGTGGGGCCCCAGGGCCGATCCCGTCATCCCCACGGCGCCCAAAACCTCGCCCGCGCGCACCACTTGCCCTGCGTGCACATAGATCTCTGACAGGTGCCCGTAGACGATATACACATGTCTGCCATCCAACACCCGATCCAATCGCTGGATGACCACCTGCCCATAGAACCCTGTTCGAGCGCCATACACCTGGCGCTCATCGTCGCCGGCCGCCTCAATGGTCCCATCCGCAGTCGCCATGACCGGCGTGCCTTCAGAGTTTACAAATTCCACCCCATGATGGATGGGCATGGTGCCATCGCCGCGCGAACCATAGGGATAGTACGCATCGGGCCAATCGCGGCCTTCAGGCGAAATGGGGCGCTGCAGCCAGAAATGATCCTCCAGAAGGCCACTAGCTAGAGCGGGCGGCGTAGAGATGGGCAAGCCTACCCCCAAGGGAGTGGGGCGCTGCCGGGGTTGGCCGGTCGGTAGTTTTGTCTGCTCGGTCGCTGAGGCTGGCATGCGACCCAACAGGGCAGGGAGCGCCAAGGCCAGCAACGCTAACGTCAGCAGAATGAGCCAAAACAGCCTAGCAGAGTGCTTGGGCCAGGGCCCTCGATCGATCACCTTAGCAACCTCAAGAAAGAGATAGGGTGTGCCGGACCTATTGGTCCATCATGGATGCCTACGCATTATAGCATGGCGCTGTCTAAGCGGCGAAACAAAGGGCGCCGCCACGAGTTGGCGTTCGTGTGCGGCTCGGCTACAATCAGAATTCACACTCGAGTCTTTGCACCCTCGACAACGAAGGCTTTATGAGGGAGTAGCCGATGCGTATTGACATTCTTTCCTTATTTCCCGGGATGTTCGAGAGCGTCTTTCGCGAGAGCATCGTCAAGCGGGCCATGGAGTCGGACCAGGTTACCATTCGCGTACACAACATCCGCGACTATGCCATGGACAAGCACCATGTCACGGACGACATGCCGTATGGCGGCGGCGGGGGCATGGTGATGAAGGTTGAGCCGATCATCCTGGCCCTCGAGCACATCTTGGGAGCCGACCTCATCGCCCGGCAGAGATCCACGGGTGTGGTCCAAGTGCCGATAGTCCTGCTTACCCCTGCCGGACGCATCTTTGATCAAGCTCGAGCACGGGCCTATGAGCGCCAGGGTCACATCGTGCTCATCTGCGGGCGCTATGAAGGAGTTGATGAGCGTGTCACCGAGCTAGCCATCACGGAGGAGGTCTCCATCGGCGATTACGTACTGTCTGGGGGCGAGATTCCTGCAATGGCCATCGTGGAGGCTGTCACACGGCTGATTCCCGGTGTCTTGGGTGACATGCGCGCCATGATCGAGGATTCGCATGCCAGTGGCCTTCTCGAGTATCCCCATTACACGCGACCAGCCGAGTATCGTGGGTTGCCTGTACCCGAGGTCCTCCTCTCCGGCGACCATGCCCGCGTGTCGCGTTGGCGGCGCGAACAGGCCCTGCGTCGCACCTATCTACGGCGGCCCGACCTGCTGCGCGATGCAACCCTCAGCGAGGTGGATCGCCGCTACTTGGCTCGCCTGCAAGAGCAAGAGCGATCGTCCGACAGCTCAAGCCCTCGCGCCACATGTGATGATGCGTCTTCCCAATGACAACAGAAGACCGCATTTTGCTGCGCTGGGAGCTTGTGTTATAATCCCCGTTCGTGATATGGAATGAAAGGTGGTAATCTCGGATGGCCGATCTGTTGAGCTCATTGGTTCCTGGGCCCAATCCCAATATCCCCGAGCTGCGCCCCGGGGACACGGTTCGCGTTCACGCACGCATTGTCGAAGGCACTAACGAGCGTATCCAGGTGTTCCAGGGTGTGGTCATGCGTATGCGCAAGGGTGGGGTTGACTCCAGTTTCACCGTGCGCCGCATTGCTGCCCACGGCATCGGCGTGGAACGCACTTTTCGCTTCTTGTCCCCTCGCGTAGAGAAGGTGGAGATCGTGCGGCGGGCCAAGGTGCGGCGCGCCCAGCTCTACTTCTTGCGCAAGTCCAGGGGCAAGGCCGCACGCCTCAAAGAGGACCGGTCGGGGCTGGCGAAGGCGCAATAGCTCATCCACGCAATCCCTGGGGCAGGATCATGACTGTTGTGTCCGTCCCAGTCATGGGGTAGTTGATGCGAGGAGAGGCCGTCTTCCCGCCAGAAGAGGCGCATAGCATGAGTCACCCACCGGATCTAGCGTTGGAAGAAAGGTTGTGGGCTCAAGGCTATCGGCAAATTGCAGGATTGGACGAAGTCGGTCGCGGCGCATGGGCAGGGCCCGTCGTCGCGGCCGCTGTTATTTTTCCGCCCGATCAGCCTAGCCTGCTTGAGGACCTAACGGGCGTCCGTGATTCCAAGCTCCTCACTCCAAAACAGAGAGAATCTTGCTATCCACGCATCACGGCCAGCGCGCTGGCCTTTGCTGTTGGCTCGGCTTCCGCGGAGGAGATCGATCAACAAGGCATTGTGCCTGCCACTCGCCTGGCCATGGCGCGGGCACTGGGCATCCTCCCCCTCGTACCTGACTATTTGCTCATCGATGCCTTGCGTCTCGCCGATGTGCCAATCCCCCAGTTCGCTACGCCCAAGGCGGATATGCTCCATCTCTCCGTATCAGCTGCCTCCATCATCGCCAAGGTCCACCGCGATCATTGGATGACCGCCCTGGATGGGCAATACCCGGGCTATGGCTTTGGCCAGCACAAGGGCTATGGCACAGCTGCCCACCTGGCCGCATTACGCCAACTGGGTGCGTCGGCGCAGCATCGCCTGAGCTTTGGGCCATTGAGGTTGCTCGCTGCCGGCCTGATAGAGAGCAACGTGGCTTCCCTGGGCGTCATCTCGTCCGGCAACCAGGCGCATGAGGCCGGCCACCATGTTTGACTTGCGGACACCTATCGACGAGGTGACTCTGGCCTTTTTGGATGTAGAGACCACGGGCCTGCATCCCGACCTAGGAGACCGCGTTTGCGAGATCGCCATCCTGCGCTGCCAGAGCGATGATCCTATCGACGCGGTCGAGCAGCTGATCAACCCCCAACGCCGCATGGGCGCTGGAGCCCAGGCCGTGAATGGCCTGTCCGACGAGGATTTGGATGATGCCCCTACCTTTGCCCAGGTGGCAGATCGGGTGCTCTCGATCCTCGAAGGGGCTGTTGTGGTGGGCCACAATGCGCCGTTTGATCTCGGCTTCCTGGCCACTGAGCTGGGTCGCATGGGCATGCAACAGGACACACCCTTGGCCCTGGATACCTTGCGACTGGCCAGGTATACCTATCGCCTACGCAGCTATGCTCTGCACCGTCTCGCCATGGCACTGGGTGTCGACATGGCCGGCGCAGCCCACCGAGCCATGCATGACGTGCTGCTTACCCGCTCCGTGTTTGCTCGCCTGCAGGACGCGCTCTATGACCAGGGCATCCGCACCCTGGGCGACTATGTGCGAGCCCAAGGCGGCTATATCGAGCCGCCGACCGCCCCCGTCTATGACTTGCCCCCACTCATCCAACAGGCACTACAAGAGAACCTGCCCCTTCGCCTGCGCTACGTCTCCGAGCAGGGGATTGAGACGGAGCGCATGGTTCGTCCCTTGGCCATCTCGCTGCGCGGCGGGCATGTCTCGCTCGTGGCGCACTGCTATTTGCGTGACGCCCATCGCCACTTTCGCCTCGATCGCATCGTCGACCTGGAATTGGTGCAATAGCCCGGTTAAGAGAGGAGACAAGGAACATGGCCAGCTTTCTCGAGGTTCTGAAGCTCATTTGGGACAGAAAAGACGATCTAGCCAGGCTAATCGACAAGCTTCCTGAGCTGCTGCATGGCGCGGGCG
>CAYQDH010000243.1:0-7446 GCA_964416075.1 uncultured Anaerolineales bacterium
GTGGGTTGAGGGAGTTTCGTGAGCGACAGGGGGGCAGCAGGGAGGTGTCTACGCGCAACAAGTCGGTGAGGGGAGCAAGTGCCGTGGTGCTGCCAGGCAAGGCTGGGTGCCTGGAAGGGGCGGGGCTGGAGGAGAGGGCACGAGGAGCGAAGCTCCCAGGGCTTGCTGCGGCGCGCCGTCTGGGGTCGGGGCGCGTGCTGGCAGGCCGTTGCCGGGGGGCAACCGCCAGGGGCGGTAGGGCGAGGAGGGAGACACAGGCGCTGGCCCTGCATCTCCCGTGGTCAGGTTCCGGCGGTGACGGAATGAGCGGTAGCACAAGTGGCTTCGCGGACGAAGCGAGCGACGTTGAGGGCGTTGGTGAGGATGTCGCCGAGGTAGGTGGCCTTGGCGCTGTTGGGCAGGCCGAACCAGGGAGAGCGTTTGAGGTTGCGGCGGGCCTGATTGGCGTTGCGGCTTTCGGCGTAGCTTTGGCGGCCCTGGCGCAGGGTCCAGGTGGGAGAATCGACCTTGAGGTCTCGGGCGAGGCGGATGCTACCGTCGGGCAGGGAGAGGCCGACACGTACGAGATAGCCCAGGGTGCTGGGGCTGGTGCAATAGGGACAAGTGAGAGCTGCCGGTGTGGCGTTGCTGGGAAGCGGGGAGGGTTCGCTGTGGCCGGGGGGTGGGGCAGAAGCCTCAGCTGCTACAGGTAAAGGGATATCGGGTTTGCTGTGCTGCTGGCAGCGGCGGCGGCAGACCCACTTGCTGTCACCACGGCGGTAATCGTGGCCGTTGAAGGCCAGGCGATAGCCATGCGGGCAGAGGGGTGTGCCTTGGGCGTCGTAAGCGCGCTTGAGGCAGGTCAAGGGGTCATCGTCGTGGTCTTGAGCGCGCTGATCGACCAGACGGAGGGCGTGGAGGTCATCGTGGATGAAGGTGAGCACCTGGTCGAATCCCTCACCCGCATCGGCGAGAACCTCACCGATCTTGAGGTGCGGGAAACGGCGCTGCAGGTCCTGAAAGCCGGGGACAGTCTGCAAGTGGTCGTTGCGGTTGGCGGGGACGAAGGGCCCGGGGAGGGGCCAATAGGTGAACAAGCGGTCATCGAGGATGTTGAAGGCCTTGGCTTTGTAGCCAAAGTGGTGTTTGCCCTGACGCCCTTCCTGCGGCGGCGGGTCAGCGGAGGGCGCTGAGGGCTTGGGGGGAGAGGGTTGGTTGGAGCCGCTGTAGTAGACGTAGGCGGCCTGAGGGTCGCGGGGTGTGGCACGGCGACAGTGCTCGGTGCAGGCAGGGGTATCACAGGCACATCCCTCCTTGCCCTCAGCACGGGCGGCGCAATGGCGCTCAGCTAAAGGGGCGAAACAGGCCGCGCACTGGTAGCGGCAGCGCATGTGCGAGCGAGAGGCCACCAGTTGGCTGTCGATGGCCACGCTGATATCTCGCTCTGGCGGATCGCCAGGAAAGGTGGAATGGCCAGGGATGAGGCCGTAGGCCATCAGCGCCAGGGTCAGACTGTCCGCACATTGTAGCAGGGCGTCTGGGGTGGTGTTCTCCAGGGCCATGCGGAAGGCGGAGAGAGAGGGGATATCGGCGCGGTCAAAGCCCAAGCGGCGGCAGTAGTCCAGGCCGCGCTGGGGGGAAGAGAGTTCGGTTCCCAGGTCGGGCCACGACCAGTCTTTCCAGCGGGCCAGGAGTATAGCCAGGCCGATGCTCAGGGGATCAAAAGGAGGGGGCCCGAACTGGCTGTGGAAACGCTGGCCCAGGATCGGTCGCCAGGCCGTAAAGTCGAACAGATGCAGCAGCAGGTCAAAGTCGTCCAGCCCTTGGAGATCCTTATCACTGTGGATGTCCTCGGGGGGCGCCCAGCGGTAGCAGGAACGGCACAGACGGGGCCGCCAGGGGGGCACCCCCGCAGGGATGCTCAGGCGCAGCGGCAGGAGGGGTCGCATGGCATCCCAGCGGAAGAGGGTCTCGAAGTTGTCGACCAAAAGACGCCGCTGTGCGGCGGGGACCTTGCGGGCGGCCACCCACTCCCTGCGCGAGAGGGTGGCCAGGCAATGAAAGGGACTGTCGGGCACGGCATCGCCCCCCAGGACTTGGTCGTCGCGCGGAGAAGGCACGAGAATGCTACTCATCGCCGCCCTCCTCGTCGTCGACCCAACCAGGCCCGGTTGAGCGCCTCGGCCTGGCGGTAGGACCGCATATCCTGACGGTCACATAGACGACGCAAGGCGCTGGAGAGGGCGGGGAGGCGCAACAGCACCAGAGCATCGTTACGCCATTGCCGGACGCGCTCCCGCGTGACCCCGTACTCACGGCCCAGGGCGGCCAGGCTGCAGGCGGGCTGACCATCAAGCCCGTAGGCGCGCCTCAGGACCTCCTGCAGGCGCTTTGGCAAGTGACTCATCGCCTCTTGTAGGGCGGCCCGTACCGCCTCTTGTTGGCCCAGGGTCTCGCTCTCTAGCAGAGGATCAGATGACGCCGACAGTAGCAGGTGCCCTTGGGGTCGCTGCTCGCGAGCCACCCTGCGCCAGATGCGGCGTTGGATGACCCGCCAGGCATACGTGGAGAAGGCGATGCCCTTCCCAGGATCGTAGTGCACAATGGCCTGCCACAGGGCGATCCGCCCTTCCTGGATCAGCTCCCCATAGGGCACGGCGCCCCGGTACTGCTGGCACACCACCGCTCGGATCAAGCCTTGGTGCGTGCGCAGTAGCTCCTCCAGGCACGCTGAGCAGCCCGACTGGGCACAGAGAAACGCCGATTGGTCATGCGAACGAAGATGCGCTACACTGCACATGAGATACCTCCTGTGTGGTGGGAAAGCGGATGCTCTTAACACCCTTTTACCACCAATCGCAGGAGGTATCTCCTATGGGTTGAGTTTTTGAACCCGACTTATTGCGCTATCCCGACTTTAGTTGGAGACGGGCAGGCTTAAGTTGGGCCAAAGCGCCTTGCAGGGTGTCCTTTGTTTGGAGCTCAAACTCCATCTCTCTGCTGATGGCAAGCGGGGGGTTCGGCGGTATGATGAGTACAGGTTATTGTCGATGGGTTCAGGAAGGGTTGTTCGATGCCGCAACGAAGGCGGGTGCTGGTTGTCGATGATCAACGACCGACGCGTAAGGGTTTGAGAGCGTTACTGGACCTTGCGCCGGACGTGGCATGGGTCGGCGAGGCGGGGGATGGGCAAGAGGCCATCAACATGGTGGAAGCATGGCAGCCCGACGTCGTGCTGATGGACGCCCGTATGCCGATGATGGATGGCATCGAGGCCACACAACGCATCAAGAGGTTGTGGCCCAAGGTCAAGGTCATCGTGTTGACGTTGTACGCCGAGTATCATGCCCAGGCGCTGGCCGCCGGGGCCGACGCCTTTCTGGTCAAGGGTGGCCCCCCGAGCACTTGCGCCATCTGCAGCGCGTGAGGCAGCGAGCGAGTTGCGGGCAAGCGGGATACATAGTAAAGTGACTCTGCGAGATGGAATCAAGCCAAGAGTAAGGAGAAGGCAATGAGCAAGGACGTCAGCATGATCGACGAGATCACCCGGATCTTGACCGAGTTCGCACTAACCAAGTTCCCGGTGAACGCGCTGGAAGTGAAGGGCCCGGTGCAGGAGGGCTCGAAATACCGTTGGCGTATCGTCAGCACGAGGTACAAAGAGGTGACCGTGTTGCTCAAGACGCGCAAGCTGCCCTTTTCCAAGCCCAAGATGGTGTCCCTGGAGCTCTACGGAGTCAAAGTGCAAAAGGTGCTGCAGCCCGATCTACAGAGCTTGAAGGACGCTTTGCAGGACGAAGAGCTCGTTCCCCTCAGGAGCTAGGCAGGGCCAAGGCAACGAGGCCGGGCAGCGCGGCTCCGCAACGATGAGCGTGTGGAGGCGTGGGCGTGGCTGGACGAGATCGCCCGGCGTAGGCCCGGCGAGCGGGTTGCGCCGGAGGACCCCGATCTACGACCACAGCAATAGTAACGTCCGCAGCCGGTGGGCTGCGGACGTGTTTTGTGGATCATTCAACGAACGGCGTCGCAACTACAGCGTCGCGACGACGGGCTCACAAAGACGATTTCGCTACGCCGATGTTGCTACGGCGTCGCCACGATCGGCCGGTTAGGCGTTGGCGCCGCGGATGAGCCGCAGTAGGGCCAGCAGAATGATGGCGCCGAGTAGCGACACCAGCAGGCTGGGAAGGCTAAAGTCGCCCTGGTTGATCGTGCCGGTGCCGAGGAGCGGGGCCAGCAGCCATCCGCCCAGGAAGGCACCCACGATACCCACGATGATGTTGATCAGCAGGCCACCAGAGGTGTGCATAATCACGCTGGCGAGCCAACCCACGAGCGCTCCGACGATGAGCCATACCAAGAAATTGATCATCTCACCCTCTCCTATCTCTATCTATACTTGACGATACTGGATGTATTTGCGAGAGCAAGGGTTATCTGGGTGGGCCATATTTGTCCAAGACTGCTCGGCCTTCAGAGAAACTACCTTCGCCTTGTCCTCGCATACATCTTCACGTATTATTGTACATCTTTACGTAGAAATTTACATCGGCCAAAAGACGGATATTTCGATGGTAAGGGTAGGCCCCATGGAATCTGACGATCATGGAACGGCCTCGCTGTGGCTGGCGCGCGCGCTGATCGGCACCGTGCTGCTGTGGAACGTGCAGTGCGCCCTGGCGTTCCTCATCCAGCCCGGGGCGTATGTGGCGGCGTTCGAGCTGCACGGGGTGGCGGGAGAGGCCATGTTGCGCGGCGTGGGCCTGCTTTTTCTGATGTGGAATGTGCCCTATGCCGTGGCCTGCTGGCAGCCGCGGCGGCATGGCCTGTCGCTGTGGGAGGCCATCGCCATGCAGGCGATCGGGCTGGGGGGCGAGATGGCGCTGCGCTGGGGGCTGCCCGCGGGGCACGAGATCTTGAGCGCGTCGCTGGGGCGGTTCGTGCTGTTCGATGCCGCGGGGCTGGGGCTCTTGCTGCTGGCGGCGTTGGTGGTGGGGAAGAGGGAGGGGGAGTCAACACGGAGGGGGAGGAGGGGGACGGAGAGCACGGAGAAGGGGAGGGATTTGTAGGCGCGGTTTCCATACCGCGTGGTTTGCTCGAGGGGACCGCACGGCCATGAGGATGATACTGTTGGCCTATTACATAATCATGTTCAAAGACTTCAGGCAGAGGCCCGGGTGGCCAAGGTGCTCAGATGAGAAACGCGTGTAGGAGCAGGGCGGTGACCCATCAGCCAACAGCTGGCCCTTTCCAGGTTGATCGCCGTGGCCACCAGCACCTCCTGCAGTTGGGTTTTCCACAGCCCAAGGTATCGGCACTGTCGAGCTCCGTGCTCGCGTGCTACGTGCGAGAGAGTACCTTCGATGCCCGATCTTTTGGCGTACACCTTCTTGAATGCATCCGTCTCTTGGCGTGCGCGCGCCTCTTGCAGGGACGGGAAATCGAGGCTCAATTTCAGCGAGCGTCCGCGGCTACTGCGGGTGCAGCGTTCACGGCTGGCGCACACGGCACAGGCGGCTTTGGGGAAGCGGATCTCTACCACCGGCTGCCCATAGTGGTTCAGGCTTTCTTTCCAGACCCGAGCCTCTTGTCCTTCGGGGCAGCGGGCTTGTTTGTTCTGCCAGTCGATAGCAAATTGTTCCGGTGTTACTCCTTGCTGACGCCCCTGCCAGGTGGTGTTGCCCTGTACCCGGCCGATCAGATCGATCCCTCGCTCCCGACTTTCTTTGATCACATGCCCTGCCATGTAACCCTGATCTACCACCTGCTCCTGCGGAGCGAAGCCCCGCTCGACGAGCGATTCCTGTATAGGTTCCAGCTGGCTCACATCCGCTCCCGCCGCTGGGGTGACGGCCACGTGCGTGATCAGTCGGGGAGCCTTGGGGTCCGTGGTTTCAGTGATGTGCAAAGTGTAGCCTTGCCACCCTTCCCCACCATGCTCCCCATAGCGGGATTCGGGATCGTGGGGCGTCTGTACCAGTTCTTTCCCCGCGGGCAAGGTTCCCGAAGGACGCCAGTGTCCCGACTCCGGTTCGTACTGCTGCGCCCACACCTCGGCCAAGCGAAGCACACTAGGATGCTCTCGAATCTCCTTGGGTGTGCTCTCGGCCCGGATCTGGTCCAGCAGATACCAGCCGTCTTTTCCCACATCCTCTGCCAGTTCCTCACGTGCTTTCTGACCTCGGGGAACGCGCAAGGCTTGCCAGCCCCGCAGGTAGCGCTTGGCCCAATGCCCTTGGGCAATGGGTGCCAGCCAAAGAGGGAAGTTGGCCGCCAGATCCTCCAGCACCATGCGCATCGTCTCCACCACCAACTGCAGACGATTGAGCGTGCGCGGAGCCTGCAACACGTAGGTCGAGTCGGTGCGCTGCCGACCTTCTTTCAGCAATCCCAGCCCCCGCAGACGTCCCAACACGCCATCCAGCACCTGCAGCCCGACCTGCTGCTCGATCAGCCGGTTTCGAAACTCACTCAGGACCGAGTAGTCAAAGCCATCATTCTCCAATGGCAGATGCAAGGCATACTTCCAATCGATGCGCCCTCGTACGTTCTCCGCCGCCTGACGATCCGACAGGTTCTCCAGAGCCTGGAAGATCAGCACCATCAGCAGTTGCGCCGGAGAGAAACCGGGCGCTCCCTGCACGGCGTACAGCGATTGCCAGTCTTCATCATTCCACAACACGCCAATCTGGTCGCCGATGGTCAGGTACAGGTTGCCGCGGCGAAAGGCCCGCCGTGCTATTCGGGCCGTGCTTTCAGGCAAGGCAGGAAAAGACTTGGGCTGGAGAGACATGGGCATTTCCTTTCGCGATATCGGAATTGGCCCCATCATACTCTCCAGTTCTGTCATGCCAAGTCGGTAATGATTATGTAATAGGCCAACAGTATCATCTTTATCGCCGGGCGGGCCAACATCCCGCGCGACCCTGCCGCCAAGGGCGACCCCCTCCTTAGCGACGCCGCGCGGCCATCAATGGCCCGCGCTACCTAACCACGCCGGACCAGTCCGGCTCAACGACGCATCCAAGCCCCATCCAGGCCCACTACCGTGGGCAGGGGCGTCGTTACGTAGCCCGGCGAATCGTCGCCGGGCGGGCCTATCGACGGGTGGGTTACCGTCGTGCTGGCCGCGCATCCAGATACCCCCGAATCACCTCGGCCACCCGGTAGGCCGCGGTCTCCGCCAGCGGTTGCGTCGGGCGCAGGTAGTTCTTGGTCAAGGCGAAGGCCAGCCCACGCTCGGGATCCGCGAAACCTGCCGACCAGCCATGGCCCGAGTGACCGAATTCGCCACCCGACCTGCCGTAGAGGATATTTTCACCCTCCTCGGCAGCGCCCCCAAGGCTGTAGCCCAGAGATCTGCGCCTGCGGTCGCCCGGCGCCCGGTCCACGGCATCGGTCTGCAGGGCGCGGATGATATCGACCCGCTCGCACGATAGGAGGCGCACCCCATCCAGCTCCCCGTGC
>CAYQDH010000243.1:7456-8182 GCA_964416075.1 uncultured Anaerolineales bacterium
CAGGCGCGGCGCACCACGGGCCGGTTCCAGATCTCGGCGCGCATCATGTCCCTAGGCGCAACCTGCGCAGCCAGGGGATCTTGCGGGGGGCCGGGGGGCGAGGGCTCGTCCACGAGGGTAGCCACGCGGCTATCCTCCTCCTCCGGCAGGGCCAGGTAGATGTCGCAGGCGCCGAGCGGGGCGCACAGCGCCTCCCGGCAGAACTGGCCGATGGGGCGGCCGTCCGCCCGCCGCACCACCTCCCCCACCAGCCAGCCAAAGGTGGCGGCGTGATAGTGGACGACGGCGCCGGGCTCCCACAGCGGTTTCAGGGCGGCGATCCCCGCGCACATCGCATCCCAGTCGAGCGCCATCTCTGGGGCCGCGCCGGGGGGCAGCTGGGGGACACCGGCGGTGTGCGTCAGCACGTGGCGCAGGGTAATGCCACCCTTGTCGTTGTCCGCGAACTCGGGCCAGTAGCGGGCCACCGGCGCGTCGTAATCCACCAGGCCGCGGTCCGCGAGCAAGTGCAGGCAGGTAGAGGTAACGCCCTTGGCCGTGGAGAAAGACTGGAAGAGAGTATCCCCGTCGACCGCGCGCCCGGCAGCTTGGTCGGCCAGGCCGGCCTAGCAATCGACGGCCAGCTCGCCGTCGACATAGGCAGCCACCTGCAGGCCAATCTCCTCTCCCGAGGCGACCAGGTCATCGATGATCCGGCTGACGGGCTTGATTTCCGCCACGCAGGGG
>CAYQDH010000244.1:0-724 GCA_964416075.1 uncultured Anaerolineales bacterium
ATCGCCGTGGGGAAGACGGCCAAGATATTGCCCAACGAACGCCCCAGGAAGAGCCCCAGGCCGATCTCGATCAGCCCTTCCAGGATGTTGGTGCCCCCGGTGCGCGCCCCGAAATAGTACTGGCCCGCCAGCCCCCCGGAGCCGTGGCAGAGGGGCATCCCGCCGAAGAAGGAGGACGCGATATTCATCACACTCATGTTGAGCATCAGCCGCTCTTCGCTGACCGGTTTTTCGGGAAACAGGTCCCGGATCATCGTCGCGGTGGCAATGACGGCATTGGTGATGGTCAGGGGTATCTGTGCGAACCCGGCCAACACCATGCTCTGCCAGATATCCGGCCAGGTTGGCACAGCAAAGCGAGGAAACGTGAGGGCCAGGCCAACCTGCCCAGCCAGGTCGCCGCGCGCCGCCATGATGGCCACCCCCAGGGCCATGAGCACCAAGGCCGCGGGGGCGTAGCGGTTCTCCCGCAGCAGGAGGATGATGGCCACGGCGGCCAGCCCCCACCAGGGCTCGGGGGCCATCATCTGCAGGGCCTGCCAGCCCAGCAGGATGCCGAGAGCCAACTGGATGCCGCGCACCAAAAAGACCGGCGTGATGGCCGCCAGGCGACGCAAGAGGCCGGTCAAAGCAAGAAAGAGCCAGATGATGCCCAGGCCCAGCCCGGATGCGGCGACCATCGAGGCGCTCCAGCCCTGGGCGATGGCGGCGACGGAGACGACCT
>CAYQDH010000244.1:734-8168 GCA_964416075.1 uncultured Anaerolineales bacterium
TCTTGGGCTCTACCGGCATGGGGAGTCGGTAGATCAGGCCGGTGGCGATGTTGGTCAGGCCGATCATCACGAACAGGGCCGCGGGGTTCATCTTGCACACCACGATGAGCCCCACGGCCAGCGGAAAGAGCGTGCCGAAATCGCCCATCGAGCCGGCTAGCTCGCGCAGGTTGAATTCAAAGTCCTTGTACTGGCGTGGATCGCGTTGCATGACAACCATTTCTCTTTGGCGCGTGATCTAGACGCTCAGTCTGAGCTTCCCATTGTTCGGCGGCCAACTCAAGCGTTGCTCCGCTCGAATAACCGTGTGGCGGCCCACAGAAACAGGATCGAAAACAGGCCCAGGGCCCCTACATCTCCGAAAAACGCACCGATATCACCAAGCCCATTCACGGCCTGTCGCAGCGCATTCACGCCATAGGTCAGTGGCAGGAGGCGAGCGACTACCCGGGCCACTATTGGCCGACCCTCGATGGAGGAAAAAGTGCCTGCCAGAAAGACCATAGCGATGCGCACGACGGTGGCGGGTGGCATCGCCTGCGGTATGTCGCGGAAGGGTACGGCTAGCAAGAGCCCAAAGCAGGAGAAGCAGAACGAGCAAGAAAGAGATGAAACGAAAAATGGAACGGGCGCGAGCGCCACGGGCGTTAGAATCAGCAGGACGCCAGCATAAACCAGAGACAGGGCGAAACCGAAAAAGGTCCCAGCCAGTGCTTTGGCGAAGATGAGCATTGAGGGCGTGAGCGGCGCAGTGAGCAGCATGTGCAACGTGCCCGTGCGTCGTTCGAGTGGCAGGGCGACCCCTTGGATCGCTCCCGCCCCAAAGAGGATGGCCATCGCCACCAAGCCCGGCGCGATCAGCGATGGTTCGATGATCCTGTCTGTGGCAAACGACCAATACAGAACCAATGGCAAAAAGATGCCGAAGGTCAGGTTGGGCCCCTTGAGGAAATAGAGTTGGATATCCTTTTTGGCAATGCGCAAGACAACTCTCAGCTTGCTCATCAATGCTTCAAGCATCAGCACGCCTTTATCTCTCTCGTCCCGTCAGAGGGGTACCAGCCCCGACGGCCATCACATCGGCTTGCAGCCCAGTGAACTCGACAAACGCGTCCTCAAGGGTGGGACGCCTTGAATTGATAGCCACGAGCTTGAGACCGCACTGCCCGGCCAAGTCGACCAGAGAAGACAGGGCTACGGAGGGATCCTCTATGTGCAGTGCAACCATCTCTTGGTAAGAGGTGGCACTCATGATACCGGGTAACGTCGCCGCTCTTTCGGCCACGGTGTTGGCCGCACGATCGAAGCGTACTTCCAGGATATGCTCCCGCTGCACCATTCGCTTCAAAGCCTCTGGGGTGTCGACAGTCACGATCCGTCCCTGGTTGATGATCGCTACGCGTTGGCACAACTGATCGGCTTCCTCGATGTAATGCGTCGTCAAAAAGATAGTCGTCCCATTGTGACTGAGCTCCGCAATCATCCGCCGGATGTCCCTCGCGCTCCGCACATCGAGGCCCGTGGTGGGCTCATCCAGAAAGAGAACATCCGGTTGGTGAACCAGCGCGGCAGCGATCGTCAGGCGCTTGCGCAAGCCTGTCGACAGACCCTCCAGACGGCTGTGGCGTCTGTCATAGAGGTCGAATTCCTGTAGAAGCGTGGTAATCCGCGCGATACGCTTGGCTCTGGGCAGGTCATGCAACCCGCCCATAAAGTCGAGGTTATCCCAGAGGGTCATCTCGGCGTAAAGGTTGGCGACGTCCGACACCACGCCAATATGTTCTTTCGCCCGGACAGGTTGCTCTGCGATATCGAGGCCGGCGATCAGGATGCGGCCGGAGGTGGGCTTGATAATGCCCGTGCAAAGCCGTATGGTGGTGGTTTTGCCCGCCCCGTTCGGCCCCAGAAAGCCGAAAACCTCCCCGGCATGCACGGCAAAGCTCATGTGATCCAGGGCCATGACCGGAGCCGAATCCCGTTTCGTTCGACCGTATATCTTGGTCAGGTCTCTAGCCTCAATAATTTTGTGCATACGGCTCCAAGTAGCAGACGAAGGGGTCGTGTTCGGTCCGTGCAGCAGCGCGCCAAGAATGTTCCTTGCCGAGAAACAATTGCTGCCGCTCCAGGGGCGCGCGCAGGATCGGCGATTCGCCCAGTTGGGTGCGGTGGCAGTAGATGGCGGCCATCTTTTGCTCCCAAACGGCCGTCTCATCGCCCACTTGCAGACGCCCGCATCCTTCGAGGAGCAGATACAGCACGGTAAGGGACATCCGGCAGGGGCCAACGGCCTCTCCCTTTTCCAGACTCAGCAACAACACGTGCATAGAGTCAACGCCCAACATGGGCGCCAGGCGCGCGCCGCCCGGCGCAAAGCCTAACGTATCGAGATGGGCGATCTGGATGGTCATGGCTTCCCCTTGTTCATATCACCACTCCGGGAGTTACTTTTCCAGCCCAGGGCGCCCTCGCGGGGGCAGGCCATCAGGCATGCTCCACAGGCAAAACAGTCGGCGTGGATCTTTTTGCCGGAATAGATGTCCGCCATGGATTGGGTGGGGCAGGCTTGTACGCACAGTTTACAGTGCTTGCATTCCTGCCGGTTGATGCGCGGGCGCAGCAGGCTAAACTGCTCCACGACCCACGCCACCAGGCCAAAGGGGCACAGGAACTGGCACCAGGGGCGGTAGACAAAGAGGCTGGCGACCAGGAGTAGCCCGCCGAAGAGGCCTATCGCTACACTCAAGTTGAGGCGAAGGATCTGAAAGGGATCGATCCAGCCGATCCAGTCCAACCCGGCGATGGCCAACCCGGCCAACAGCGCCCCAAAGGCGACGACGCGTATGCTGTTGGACAGGCGGAAGGGCGGCTTCCACTTGGGGAGGGCCACGCGGCTGAGCAGATCCTGCAGCAAGCCCAGAGGACAGCCCCACCCACAGATGGACTTGTTGGAGACCCACCCGACGGCCAGCAGCAGGACCAGCATCCCCGCTATAGGGGCCAGCGACTGCTGCGGCCCCGCCAGCACCTGGGGCGCGGACGGCTTGACCCCCACGAAGACGCGCAGGAAGCTGCGCACCGAGAAGACAGGGTTAGGGTCGAGGCTCGCCGCCGGGGTCAGCAGGCCAAACACGAACCCAAAGATCAGCGCGCCTCCCAGAAGAAAGGCCAAGCGCACGCGAGAGGTCACCCGGCGGCGGCGCAACAACACCGTAGCCACAGCCACCACGACGAGCCACAGGAGGAACTTGGCCAATACCAGGGGGGAGAGTGCTCCAGGTGTCATCTACTTATCCTTATCTCGGCTATGCGTTCCTGACGTCGTTCCTCACAACCGCACTCATGATGTCCGTGCTGCTCGATTTGCCCGCTCATTACTGGCTCTTTCTGTGGTGGATTTGCGCCCTGTGGCGCCTTGGCGAATGACATTCGGAATCGACGCAGGGGTCTGGGGATCCTGCGCCCCTCTCATAAGTCCTGGTCCCGCCCTCGACCACTGTGGTCGCACTAGGGCGCCAAAGCGGCGATTCCCGGCAGGGCGCTCGCCGGATCACCAGTAATCTGCAGGGCCGGGAGGTACGACGCGGGAAGGGCGCCCCTTGCCACGTCGCCAGCGCTGGCGGTGGCGATGAGGTCTAGCCACTCTTGCGCGCTCGTGGCCCAGGGCAATGTCGACGCCGCATAGTACGAGATCACTCCATGCCTCGTCTTGGCGCCGCCGCGCTCGAACTCGTACTCTCGGGCACGGCAGGTGAGTTCATGATCAGTATCCAGGGATTCCGGTCTCATGATGATCGCCGTCGCGTTGGCTGGTGCCCGGCCAGCCAGTAGATTGGTGTGTCAATGGTCCAGCAACAAGATGAGTTGCACGGGGGCCGGCAGCGCCAGGGCACGGAATAGCTTATCCCAGAGGACATGGTATTCATCCGACAGGTCGTCGGTCTCTTGCAGCTCCATGCCCACACGCACGCACGGCCCCGGGCCCTCGTCGAAATACCCGTGCCCACTGACGTAAAGGAGCACCTGGCCCCTTATCCAACGGGCCGTGCGGCGCGAGAGCGCCGTGATAAAGCCCAGCAACAAGGACCGGTCAAGGGGGCCCTCCAGGCAGATGATCTCCTGAGGAGACAGGCCGCGCTGGCGCAGCGCCCCAAACATAAAGGCGATATCGTTGTGCATCGACGGATGGCCCATATGCGGGGCGCCGATCAAGACAGCCAGCCGCGTGTCGGGTAAGCTTTCTTGGGGTCCGCTCATCGCGAACACTCCTTGTCGGCGCTCCCTGGTCGAACGATCAGCGCGCAGCCCCATAAAGCGGAGCCATTTTCGATGTGCGCCGGAGCGATGGCCCGCAGGCTAGACGTAGCCCTCCGGCTCCGATTCGACGGCCTGGATGAGCGCCTTGATATAGCCCGTGCAAAAGGCGTGGGCGCGCAGCTGCTCGCGCGAGTCGATATCCGAGTGGGGCACGTGGTCGGGCACCAACACGCCGTCATAGCCCACGGAGCGATAGGTGCGCAGGGCTTTGGCCATGTCGATAGTGCCTTCGTCGGGGAAGACCTCGTCGAACTTTAAAAAGCCCCCCACGATATTGCGAAAGTGCACCCAGAAGATACGCTTGCGCGAGCCAAAGTAGCGGATGGCGTCGTACACCTGCTCGGGACTGGTGCACATCTCAGAGATGGTACCCTGGCAAAAGTTGAGCCCGTGATAGGGGCTGTCGCTCAGGCTGATAAAGCGCTTGACGCCCTCGATGCTGCCCAGCACGCGGTCGATGCCGCGATAGCCCAGGCCCGCCGGCATACCGGGGTCGTGTTGGTGGCAACCCATGCGCACGCCCACCTTGTCGGCGACGGGGATCACGCGCTCGATGAAATACTCGATGCGCTCCCAGAACATCTGGGCCGTGACGGGGGCGTAGGGCAGCGGCGGATCGTTCTTGAGCTCCTCATAGTCAAAGTGGCTGTAGGTGACCCCACCGCGGCCGGGGGTCCGATACTTGGTGCGCACCACCGGCAGGATCGCCAGGTTATAGAGCAAGGTGGTCACCCCTGCCTTGGCGGCCGCCTCGATCGTCTTGCAGACAGCCTGGATGTCACGGTCGCGGTCGGGCGTGCCCATGAGGATGTTCGGCCAGACCTGCCGCTCGATGCCGGCCGAGGACAAGGGCAGGTGCATGGCTGCCAGCTTGAGTCCGAACGATTCCACATGTTTGCGAAAGTCGATGAGCTTGCCGGCATCCCAATAGCCATTCGCCTCGAGCCCCAGGTCATCTTGTGGCCCTACGTCCACATATTCCACGCCCATCTGTCGCAGGAAGATCATGTTCTCCTGCGTGTAATGGATCTGCGATCCTACATGCATGGTGGGTCCTCCCTTTGCTGTTGGCGCATAGCGCCTGGCGCTCGGCGCCGAATGACTTGCATTATACGGCGTCCTCCAGCTATGGCAACCCACTGGGCGGATAGCAGATTGGGGATTTGCAGAGAGCGCGGTGGCTTTCCTCTTCCGAGGAGCCACCGCGCCCAGTAAGCAAGAGCCTAGCTCATCCCTTCACCTCTGGCACAGTGAGCCCTGCCCCAGGGGCTGGGATAGTTTGTTCCGCCGCTGACGCTCTATTCCGTCGCTAGCGCTCTATTCGCCGCTGACGCTCTATTCGCCGCCAAAGCTCTTGGGCTCGGGCAGGTCGATAACCTCTTGCAGGTGATCGTTGACCGCTTGCAGGTTGGCATCGTTGAACTCGACATCGCCGTAGAGCAGGGGCGGGATCTCGTTGGCGCCGATATCGCGCCACTGGATGTAGCGAGTGTTGGCCGGCACGGGGAAGATGTCCGTGCAGCTCTTCATGATCTCAGCGACCTTGGAGAAGATGGGATACTTGGCCAAGATCTCGGGATCGGTCCAGCTTTCCAGCACGGCCCCGGGCTGCGAGCCCTTTTCCAGCACGATCCACTTCATGGCGTCTACGCTGGTGACTTTCAGTAACAGCCCAAAGGTCTCGTTGGGGTACTTGCTGCCCTTGGCGATGCCCATGCAGTTGGCGTAGGGGATGAAGGCACGACGCGGGGGAGTTTCCATCGCTGCAGGGCCCTTGGGCGCCAAGCATATGCCCATGTTGATGTTGTTGGCCGCGGCACCAGTGAGCATACCCGTCGTAGCGCCCGGGTTGCTGATGTAGATAGCCTGTTTGCCGCCAAAGAACATCTTGGTCTGGCCTTCGGCGCCCTCTTCACGGCTGGGGTAGTTCTTGTTCTTGATTTGATCGGCAATCCACTGCAAGCCGGCGCGAGTCTTGGGGTCCGTCAACATGGATTGGGTGCCCTCGGGGTTCATGTAGAACCCGCCCCAGTTACGCACCCAACCATCGGGCGTGTGCCCGCCGCCGAGGGAGCAGAGGCCACCAAAATAGCCCTCGCCCTTTTTCTTGACACAAGCGGTCATGCACTCCACATAGTCATCCATGGTCCAGTCATCGGTAGGCTCTTTGCCCCAGGCATCCATGACCCAATCTTTGTTGTAGAAGGTGATGATGTCGTTGATGCCCGCGCGCTCGCCCAGGCCGCTCAACTTGCCATCGGTCCAGCGGCGCATCCACTCGATGTTGAACCACTTGGTCAGGTCGATCTTGGCCTCGGCCACCAAGTCCTCGATGACCAGGAAGGAGCCGCGCTTGGCCAGGTAGGGCCAGAAGGCGGTATCCATGACGGCCAGGTCCGGCGGCGTGCCGGCGAGCATCTGGGTCTCGTACTTTTTGGGGATCTCGTTCCAGTCGGTATCTTCCGACTCGACCTTGATCTTGCCTTCCGACTCGTTGGCGTAGCGCGTGGCAAACTCGCGCTGCGCGGCGCCCATATCCCCCTGACGGGTGATAAAGCGCAAGGTGATGGCCCCGGCAGGAGCGGGCTGCGCCGCGGTGGGCGCCTCAGCCTTGGGGGCTTCGGCCTTGGGGGCTTCCTGGGGTGCTGTTGTGGGAGCAGCTTTGGGCGCACAGGCTGCCAGAACGGTGGCCCCGACGGTAGCGAGGCCCCAGCGTAACATGACTCGACGCGTAACCTTAACCATTTCCAATCCTCCTAAATGAGTGGCTGAAAAGACCGCAGATGAACGGACGTTTTCTCTCGATGCGACCTCCTTCTAGCCCTAGTGGGCGCAACCCTCGGCGATCGACCCACCCCTCGAGGCTGGGCATCTTGACCCTCGATGCGAGGCATCCTAACCCTTGATGCCCGACATCACGATGCCCTGGACAAAGATGCTCTGGGCAGAGAAAAACAGGGCGATGCACGGGATCGAGATGATCACGCACATGGCCATCATGAGGTGAGTCAGCGACAATTCGCCCAAGGCCGGCTGGGTGTCCCAATAGCGCAGCCCCACAGCCAGGGTAAAGAACTTGTTCGACTGTAGGTAGATCAAGGGCCCTTGAAAGTCGTTCCA
>CAYQDH010000245.1:0-8129 GCA_964416075.1 uncultured Anaerolineales bacterium
AACAGGGCTTGGCGGGTTGGGTGCGCAATACCTCTTGGGGTGTGGAGATCGAGGTACACGGCAGCGCCCAGGCGCTGGCGCGCTTTGCCCAACGACTACAACAGGACGCGCCGCCGCTTGCGCACATCGAATCGGTGCGAGTGGACGTAATCCCCGCCGATGCGGGCCTCACTGGCTTTGCCATCCTGCATAGCCAACCCCAAGAGGGGGCCTATCAGCTCGTCTCGCCGGACATTGCCACTTGCCCCGACTGCCTACGCGAGATCATGGATCCTGCCGACCGGCGCTACCGCTATCCGTTCACCAACTGCACCAACTGTGGCCCGCGCTTTACCATCATCGCCGATGTGCCCTATGACCGGCCGCTCACCACCATGCGCGCCTTCCAGATGTGCCCCGCCTGCCAGCGTGAGTATGACGACCCGCTAGATCGGCGTTTTCATGCCCAGCCCAATGCCTGTCCCGTCTGCGGACCACACCTGACGCTGCTCGATGCCCAGGGCCAGATGCCGGCGGATGCGCCGGGCTGCGGCGATATCATCCACCAGGTTGCCACACTGCTACGCAAGGGCGCCATCGTAGCCATCAAGGGGCTGGGAGGCTACCAGTTGGCTTGCGACGCGACCGACCCTCAAGCCGTGGCGCGCCTGCGCCAGCGCAAGCGCCGGCCGGACAAGCCCTTTGCCGTGATGGCGCCCGATCTGTCATCCGTCGCCGAGCAAGCGTCGTCCACCGAGGCGGAGCGCTACCTCCTCGGCTCGCCTGCGGCGCCCATCGTCCTTCTGCCGTGGCGCACTGACTCTCAGATCGCCAGCGGGGTGGCACCCGGGTACTGCTACATCGGGGTTATGCTGCCCTATACACCGTTGCACCACCTGTTGCTTCGCGATGTGGGCCGGCCGCTGGTTATGACCAGCGGCAATCTGAGCGAAGAACCGATCGCCAGCGACAACGACGAGGCTTTGCGCCGCCTGCAGGGTATCGCCGACTATTTCCTGGTGCATGACCGCGATATCTATTCCCGCTACGACGATAGTGTGTGGTTCGCGCCCGTCGGCGGCCCCCAGCCGGTCCGCCGAGCGCGGGGCTATGCACCCTTTCCCATCACGCTTCCCTATGCCTCGCAGCCCATCCTGGCCTGTGGCGCGGAGCTAAAGAACACCTTCTGCCTGGCGTGCGACCACCATGCCTTTTTGAGCCAGCACATCGGCGATATGCAGAACCTGGAGGCCGCCGAGCACTATGCGGAGACCTTGGCGCTTTACAGGCATCTCTTTCGCATCGAACCGAGAGTGGTGGCCGTGGATATGCATCCCGACTATATGGCCACGCGCCATGGACTGGAACAGGGCGGGGCCCTTGTGCGGGTGCAACACCACCACGCCCACCTGGCTGCCTGCATGGTGGAGGGAGATGCTGGCAAACTAGGCCTACAGAGCCCAGCCATCGGCGTGATCATGGATGGCACGGGCTATGGATTGGATGGGCATATCTGGGGCGGCGAGTTCCTGGTGGGCGACGGGCGCGGTTTCCAGCGCGCCGCGCATCTGGAGTATTTGCCCCTTCCCGGCGGCGACCAGGCCACTCACAAGCCCTATCGCCTGGCCTTGGCCTACCTGTACGCTCTGCTGGGCGATCGGCCGCTCCCGAACACGCTGATGTCCGTTCCTTCCTCAGAACGGGAATTGGTTGCGCAGATGGTGGCGCGGCAGATCCTGACGCCCCTCACCTCTTCGGCGGGGCGGCTATTCGATGCTGTCTCGGCGCTGTTGGGTATCTGCCGCGAGACCAGCTACGAGGCGCAGGCGGCCATCGCTTTGGAGATGGTTGCCTCGTGCAGCATCAACGGAGAAAGTATGGCCCCCTACCCCTACACTCTGGAGCAGGTAGAGGGCGTACAGAGGTGGGGACACACGATCACTCACCTGGACCACACGATCCGAGTGGGGTTAGCGCCCCTCTTGGGCGCCATCCTGGATGACGTCGCTGCCGGTGTCGCGGTGGCCCACAGCGCATGGCGCTTCCATCTTACGGTGGCCGAGATGATAGCCGAGGTTTGCCAGCGATTGCGCCAAGCCACGGGATTGGAGCGGGTGGCGCTGAGCGGGGGGTGCTTTCAGAACCGCTTGCTGCTCGAATTGTTGGTGCCACGCCTGCAAGAGGAGGGTTTCAGGGTGTTGATGCACCGGCAGGTGCCGTGCAACGATGGAGGACTGGCCCTGGGACAGGCTGTGGTGGCCCATTATGTGACGAATGGAGACTGAAAGATGTGTCTCGCCGTGCCGATGCGCGTGAACCGCATTCAAGGGACGATGGCCGACGTGGAGCTGGACGGCGTCTCGCGCCAGGTGAGCCTGGTACTCACGCCGGAAGCGCGAGAGGGCGACTATGTCCTCGTGCATACTGGTTTTGCCATCAGCGTCCTGGACGAGCAAGAGGCGCAGGAAACCCTGGCCCTCTTTGCCCAGATGGAGGAGGCCGCCCGCCGGGAGGAAGAAGATATCCGAGCCAGGCAAGAGGGCGATCAGGTTAACACCGCAACAGAGGACAAGCCGGATCGGCCCACAACGGGGACGGCGCCGTGAAGTACAGCGATGAATACCGCGATCCCGTGGCAGCTCGCCTGCTAATGGACGAGATCGTGGCCTGCGCGCACAAGCCGGTGCGCCTGATGGAGTTTTGCGGCGGCCACACCCATGCCATCATGCGCTACGGCATCCGCCAGGCTCTTGCGCCGCGGGTGCAGCTGAGCTCGGGTCCAGGGTGCCCTGTCTGCGTGACGGCGGACCGCGATATCGACTATGCCATCGCCCTGGCGCATCTACCGGGTGTGACGGTAGCCACCTTCGGCGACATGGTCCGCGTGCCGGGCACGCGGAGCTCACTGCAGGAGGCACGCGCCCAGGGCGCCAGTGTCCAGATCGTCTACTCTGCGCTGGACGCGCTGCAACTGGCGCGCCGCAATCCGCAGCAGGCGGTGGTTATGCTGGGAATCGGTTTCGAGACGACAGCTCCCACTGTGGCGGCCTCCCTGGCCCAGGCCCAAGGAGAGGAGCTGCGCAACTATTACGTGTACTCGATGCACAAGTTGACCCCCCCGGCGATGCGCGCCATCCTGGATGCGGGCGAGGTGTGCGTCGATGGGGTCATCGGTCCTGGGCACGTCACCACCATCATCGGCTCGCAGGCCTGGGAGTTCCTGGCCCGCGACTATCATGTGTCGTGCGCGGTCTCGGGGTTCGAGCCACTCGATATCTTGCAGGCCGTACGGATTTTGGTGGAGGATATGGCAGAGGGCCGCGCCACAGTGGCCAACCCCTATTCCCGAGGCGTAACGGCTCAGGGGAACCGCGTGGCCCAAGGACTCCTGGCTCGAGTGTTTGAGATGAGCGCCGCATCCTGGCGCGGTCTCGGCGAGATTGCAGCTAGCGGCCTGGCCCTGCGCAGCGACTATGCGGCCCACGACGCTCGCTTGGCCTTCGATGTGCCTGAAGAAGCCCTGGGTGGGCAGCTTGCACCGCAGCAGCGTGGTTGCCGGTGCGGCGAGGTGTTGCGTGCCGTCATGGCTCCACCCGAGTGCCCTCTGTTCGGTCGTGTATGCACGCCGGCTCGCCCCGTGGGCCCGTGCATGGTCTCCGCCGAGGGCTCCTGTGCCGCCTATTACCGCTACGGCGACATCGTCGATACAAGCTAGGGGCATATAGGGCCTTCATGCTGAACGTCCAGGGTACGCACCGGCGTGAAGTATTTCCACTAACTATAGCAAGGATCTGCAGAACAAACCATGGATGACCAAGTCGTACTGCTGGCGCACGGGAGCGGAGGGGTACTGAGCCACGAGCTGGTGGAACGGGTATTCCTCAAGCACTTGGCCAACGAGGCCTTGAGCGCCTTGGAGGATGCCTCGAACATCACCCTGGCCGATGGTCAGGGACGCGTCGCGGGACAGCTTGTGTTCACCACCGATTCCTACGTCGTGCGGCCCATCTTTTTCCCCGGGGGCGATATTGGCAAGCTGGCGGTGTGCGGCACGGTGAACGACCTAGCCATGCGTGGCGCGCAGCCGCTGGCTCTCAGCGCCGGCTTAATCCTGGAGGAGGGGTTGCCTCTGGCGGACCTGGAGCGTGTCGTGGCCTCGATGGCCACCGCGGCGCGGGAGGCCGGTGTGCAGATCGTGGCGGGCGATACCAAGGTGGTAGAGCGGGGCAGCGCCGACAAGCTCTTTATCAATACCGCAGGCATCGGGTTGGTGCCGCCTGGCGTGCAGATCAGCGGAGCGGGGGCGCGGCCAGGCGATGTGGTGCTCCTTAGCGGCGCGGTGGGAGATCATGGCCTGGCTATCATGACTCACCGCGAGGGGCTGCACTTCGAGAGCCCCCTGCAGAGCGACTGCGCGCCGCTGAACGGGCTCGTGAAGGCGATGCTGGAGGCTTGTCCGCAGATCCACGCCTTGCGCGACCCCACGCGTGGCGGGCTGGCCACCACACTCAATGAGCTGTCCTTGGCTCCGGGGGTGGGCATCGACATCGACGAGGCCTCGGTCCCGGTGCACGAGGCGGTGCGCGCCGCCAGCGAGATCCTGGGGCTGGACCCCCTCTATGTCGCCAACGAGGGCAAGCTGGTCGCCATGGTCGCCGAACGCCATGCGGGCACGGTTCTGGCGGCCATGCGCACCCATCCGTATGGGCGTGAGGCCGCGATCATCGGCCGGGTGGTAAGCGAGCACCCCAAACGTGTGGTGCTGCGCACCTGGCTGGGCACGCGCCGGTTGCTCGATATGCTGGCGGGAGAGCAGCTGCCGCGCATCTGCTGATTCGTAACAACTCCTAGCGATCCTGGACGCGACGCGGATACGTCCTCTGCCAACCCTCGCGGCCAAACCAGGGATCTTGCGAGAGATCGCGAATGTACACCCGCCGGTCAAAGTGTGCCTCTTGCATCCCATGCATGATCTCGCGCGTCAGGATCGCATCCAGCCGATCGTACACATCCCTGGCGCCAGGATCGCGGACCAGGTTTTGCTGTTCCAGAGGGTCCTGTGGCATGTGGAACAGAGTCACCTCGCCAGTGCTATACTTGCTCAGCTTCCACTCGCCATCGTAGACCATCCAGCCACCCGCTAACGCACCGATGAGGTACTCATGCGGCGAGCGAGAGAGCCCAAGGCCGGGCAAGGGCACCGCATCCATGTGCGCGGGGACCTCGCACCCGCCCAGACCGAGCAGTGTGGGGGTCACGTCGGTGAGGGCCACCAGCTCGTCGCAGATCGCCCGCGCACGTTGTCGTGGATCGGATACGATCAAGGGCACGTGCGCGCTAGCCTCGTAAAACTGTCCCTTCCCGATGAGGCTGTGATCCCCCAAGTAATCGCCGTGGTCGGAAGCAAAGACGATCACGGTGTCTTCCACCAGGCCCATCTGCTGCACCGCATCCAGGATCTGCCCCACCTCATAGTCGATCTGCCGCACCGATGCCGCATAGTGCAGGCGGATCTTGCGCTTGTGCTCGGGGGTGAACACAGCATAGTCGACGCCGTTCCAGGGGCCGAGGTTGCCCCGGATATTGTGCTGCCGGATGATCGGCGTGTCGCCGGCATCCGGCGCGGGCTCGGGCATCGCGGCGGGATCCAGCCCCTCAAGGAACTCGGGAGTGGGATCGTAGGGGCAGTGGGGCCCGGGAAAGCCCACCATCATGGCAAAGGGTCCCTCGTTGCCATGCTCGCGGATGAAACGAACCGCCTCCATCCCCACAAAATGGTCCACTGAGCATTCCCAGGGCAAACGGTTGATGATGGCGCCGCGGTTCTCATAGTACCCCTCATGCTCGTTGCCATGATAGCGGCGCAACCCGCGGGCATGCAGAAAATGGTAATAGTCGTCGCGGATGTGCAGCCAGCGCTTGTCCTCCGCGATGGAGCGATATTGGAACCCCAACCGCACGTCCCACGGATAAAAGTGCATCTTGCCGATGGCCGCGGTGTAATACCCCTGCGCGTTGAGCATTTGTGGCCAGGTCCCGATACCGCACGCGTCCAGGTCGGGTCGCAGGGCCTGGCCGTTATCCAGGACGCCGGTGCGCAGGGCGTGCATCCCCACCATGAGGGACGCCCGCGCAGGGACGCACACGGGATGGGCAGAATAGGCGTTGCGATAGAGCACGCCATTGCCGGCCAGGCTATCGATGTGCGGCGTCGATAAAAACGTCGCCCCGTAGCACCCAAGAAAATCGTGCCTTAGTTGGTCCGGCAAAAGGAAAATAAGGTTAGGCATCTTTCCCCCCATCCACTTTGTTCAACACACCCAGTTGCCCCAGCAGGTAGCGCCACAGATGACCAAGCCATTATGAGCAGCACAACCCTTGGTGTCAACCGAGAGCTTGACGCAGGCGCCACGCCCTCTACAATAGTGCCAGAGAATCGCCCGATCGATGGACCCATTTCGAGGGTACGAACAAGGAGCCCAATGCCTGAAGAAACCATGACCCCACGCGAGCGGTGGCTGGCCGTGTTGCAGCGAAGGAAACCGGACCGTGTGCCGATGGATTACTGGACCACCGACGAGGCGCGCGACAAGCTGCTCCGTTACCTCGGCCTTGACGATGAGCGAGCCATGCTTCGCCGCCTGCACATCGACCGCCCCCTGACGGTCTCTCCTCGTTACGTGGGGCCGCCGATACCCGATGATCGTGATGTGTACGGCATTCAATATCGCAACGCGGACTATGGCACGGGCGTCTATCGCGAGGTGGCCGTCCATCCCCTGGCCGCCTATAACTCTGTAGAGGAGATCCAGGCCAACTTTACGTGGCCCAATGCCGATTGGTGGGATTACAGTGATCTTCCGGCGCAGATCGTGGGCTGGGAGGATTATCCCATTCGCGGCGGTGGTTCGGAGCCATTTCTCACGTTCAAGTCCTTGCGTGGCCAGGAGCAGGCCTTTATGGACCTGGTGCTCAACCCCGAGATCGTTCACTTTTGCCTGGACAAACTCTTTGAGCTGGCCTACCAGAATACGCTGCGCATCTACGAAGCCATCCCAGGCCAAGTGATGATCACCTATGTGGCGGAGGATATGGGCAGCCAGACCTCGCTGCTCTTTTCCCCGGCGCAGATCCACGAGTTCTTGATCCCGCGCATGCAGCGCGTCATCGACCTGGCCCACCAGGCTGGCGCCGTGGTTTTCCATCACAGTGACGGCGCCGTGCGGCGCATCGTCCCAGATATGATCGAGGCAGGGATCGATGTGCTCAATCCCATCCAGTGGCGCTGCAGGGGGATGGAACGGGAAGGGCTGAAACGCGATTTCGGCGACAAGCTCATCTTTCACGGGGGCGTGGACAACCAGTACACCCTGGCCTTCGGCAACGTGGAAGAGGTGCGCCAGGAGGTCATCGACAACCTGCGTATCCTGGGCGCCGGCGGGGGCTACATCTTGGCTCCCTGCCACAACATCCAGGCCGTCAGCCCCGCCGAGAACATCGTAGCCATGTACGACACAGGCTACGAATATGGCTGGAGCTAATCCTTGCGAGATGAGAACATAATGAGAAACTGGCCCTTGGAAGGCCAGAGAGGAGTGATCAGTATGCAAATCGGATTCGTATCTCTGGGCATGGGCAGCTACCCACTTGTCGAGGTGTTGCGTTCAGCCGTAAGCATCGGTTGCGAGGCCATGGAGCTGAATGGCCGGACCACGGTGCACAACAACCTTTGGTTACCTCCTGTGAACTATGCGGCGATCATGACGCGGATTGCAGAGAGCGGGGTAACCACCACCAGCCTGGGTGGTTACTCCGATTTCGCACAACCGACGGACGAGGGCTTGCAGAGCCAGGTTGAGCAGTTCATCGGCTATTGTCGGGTGGCCCGCGCCATGGATATTCCGGTTGTGCGCGCTTTTACAGGCGATGTGCGAGAGGGCTACACGCTCGACCAGCTCTATCCCCGCATCGTGGCCGGGTTCAAAGAGGTGATGCCCTGCATCGCAGGGTGGGGGCTGACCGTGGGGATCGAAAATCATGGTCGCCTGCTCAACCATGGGGACTATTTGTGGTCTTTGCTGCAGGATGTGGGCAGCGCGTCCCTTGGAATCACCCTGGATACGGGGAACTTTAGCTGGGCTGGCCACTCT
>CAYQDH010000246.1:0-8115 GCA_964416075.1 uncultured Anaerolineales bacterium
ACATGGAGTGTGCCAGAAGCGGTCTCGGGGTCTACAATGACCGATTCGGCGTTCGCCGCGTTGGCTGTTCTGGCAGGCAAGGGTTACCTCACATGGCAAGAGGATGAGAACAGTGGCGCGGCTATCCATATGTCGCACATGGTCTCCGGTGGCTGGAGCGTCGCGGAATCGTGGTCCGGTACGGACTCGGCTGCGGAGCCACAAGTGGTTTTCGATGCCCAGGGCTTTGGCCATCTGCTGTGGACGACGGGACAGTCGGTGCGGCATCGCACCTGGGATTCAGCCACCGGTGCCAAGCACCCCATTGAAGATGTAGCTGTCTCTCAACCAGGGGCCAGCCAGGTTCGCGTAGCGGCAGGCGGTGTGGTACACGCCGTCTGGTTGCGTGAGGCATCGGCGGGCAACCGTGACGTTTGGTATAGTAAGCAAGCCGCTCCAGCCACTCCGACGCCCAACCCCAACGTTAGGCCGCGCCTCTGGCTACCCATGCTACGCAAGCCATAGGCATAAGCGCCTGATCGCTCTTTCTTATACGCCCCCCGTGGAGACGACTCTCTGCGGGGGCCTCGTTTTGATTGACAACGAACCTGGATCATGCATGATATGCGTGTTGGCTCCATCTAGGCCAGTGTGTGACCGGCTGAGCTAGAGGGGCCGCGTAGGAGACCGACATAAAGGAGCGAGACATGGCGACCAGATTGGGCGAAGGTGATTACGTGTACGAAGAGTTTGGGGATTGGGCCAAGTTGCCTGAGGGCTGGAGCTTCAGAGAGGTGGCCGATGTGGTGGTGGATGCGCAGGATCGCGTCTACGTTTTCAACCGCGGCGAGCACCCCATGATCGTCTTTGCGCCGGATGGCCAGATGTTGGCCTCCTGGGGTGAGGGGCTGTTTGTGCGTCCTCATGGCGTGACGCTTGGCCCCGATGAGAGCCTCTATTGTGCCGACGACAAGGCACATTGCATCCACAAATTCACACTGGATGGTCGACTGCTGATGACCATTGGTACCAAGGGGCAAGGCGCACCCATTCACAGCGGTCTGCCTTTCAACCTGCCCACCAAAGTGGCCATCGATCCCAAGACCGAGGATCTCTACATCTCTGATGGCTATGGCAACGCCAGGGTGCACAAGTACACTGCCGATGGCCGTTACCTCTTTTCGTGGGGCGAGTTTGGCACCGATCCCGGGCAGTTTGATCTGGTGCACAGCGTATGTACCGATGGCGAGGGTAAGGTCTATATTGCCGACCGGGAGAATCATCGGGTGCAAATCTTTGCTCCGGATGGTGCTTATCTGGGGCAGTGGAACAACATGTACCGGCCGTGCGGGCTATACATCCAGGGAAATGTGGCCATCATCGGCCAGTTACCTACTCACCTGGCTGTGAATGCCGAGTACCCCAATATCGGGGCCTGCGTCACCATCCACGATCTGACTGGCCGCCGCTTGGCCAAGCTGGGCGCCGCGCACCCCGGCGAACAGCCCGGGGAATTCACCGCTCCTCATGGCTTGGCCGTCGATTCACGGGGCGACCTGTACGTGGGCGAAGTCTCTTGGAGCGCTTATGGCAGCAGGCTACAGCCACCCCGGCTCGCACGCTCCTTCCGCAAGTTGGTCAAGGTAAATTGATGCTTTACGACCTCTTGATCCGAAACGGTCGGGTAATTGATCCCGCTCAGGGTCTGGATCGGTCCCTGGACGTGGCCATCCGCGATGGCTGTATCGTCCACACCGCTGTGGGGGTCGACCCCACGGAGGCCCGACGCACCATCGATGTGGGAGGGATGCTGGTCACCCCTGGACTCATCGATCTGCATGCTCACGTCTATTGGGGTGTGACATCCTCGGAAGTAAGCGACCTCAATGCGCCGCTGGACCTGGTCGGCGTCCGTTCTGGCGTCACGACGGTGGTGGACGCCGGAAGCGCCGGGTTCCAGGACTGGGCCGGGTTCGCCCGCTATGTGGCCTCCGGCGCCGACACCCGCGTTTTCGCCTTTCTCAGTATGTACCGAGAGACCTTCCTGGGTGGCATGGTCGGCGAGAGTGATCGCCTAATCGACATCGACGCGACGATTCGCACTATCAACGCCAACCGCCCACTGCTTCAGGGCGTCAAAGTACTGCTTAATGGCCCGGTCATCGATCGCTTGGGGATGGACATTGTGCGCCTGGCCACGCGCGCCGCGCGCGAGACGGGGACCCACGTGATGGTCCACATCGGCGACCACCGCGACCCGCCTAGCCCGCGAGCGGCGAGCCTCACCCGTGAGCTGTTGGAGGCCTTGGCGCCCGGCGACATTCTTTCGCATCTCTGTACGGGCCGCCAGGGGGGCGTGCTCGACGCCGCGGGCCGCCCCGTTCCCGAGCTTCTGGCGGCCAGGGAGCGCGGCGTGGTCCTCGATAGCGCCCTCGGTCGCCTCAATTTCAGCTTTCGCGCCGCTCGTGCCCTCCTGGACCAGGGCATCGTGCCCGATACGATCAGCAGCGATATGACGGGCCGCGGGCGTGGCTTGATCGTCTACAGCCTGGCGGAATGCATGAGCAAATTCCTGGCCTTGGGCTTCAGCTTGCCCCAGGTCGTCCGCATGACGACCGCCAACTCTGCCGCGGCGTTGGGCATGTCTGGCGCGCTGGGCAGCCTGGCTGTCGGGCGTGAGGCCGATCTGTCCATCTTGCAGCTCGTCCCCGGCCGGTGGGAGTTCAGGGACAGCTTGGACGACACCTTATCCGGCGACCAGGCTTTGGCGCCGGTGGCCACGGTACGAGCAGGCCAGCTCATCATGCCC
This sequence comes from uncultured Anaerolineales bacterium, assembly GCA_964416075.1. Classification (GTDB taxonomy): domain Bacteria; phylum Chloroflexota; class Anaerolineae; order UBA1429; family UBA1429; genus CAYQDH01. The sequence goes on from CAYQDH010000246.1 coordinate 2,789, forward strand.
GATTGGGGCCCCCATCCGTGGGGTTGGCTGCCGGCGCCCGGCCCAGGTGGCCAAAGAGTGGGGTGAAATGTCTAGTTTTCTAGTTTGGGAAATTGACTTACACCTGAAGACGTGCTAGAATAGTTCCACAAGACGTTGAACGGGAAGAGTAGGCCAGGCTAGCTGATAGAGAAGAGGGGTCACCGGCTGCAAGCCCCTCGCAGCGCGACCAGCCGAACGTCGCCCGGGAGTCGATCGGTCGAGAGTTCGCGCAGCGAACGACGTAGACCGATCCGGCCGCGCCCGTTATCGCGCAAGAGAGCGTTGGTGTGCGCCGGGCGCGCATCATCGAAGAGGAGTGGTACCGCGAAGGCCCCTTTCGTCTCCTGTAGGCGAAGGGGCTTTTTTAGTTGTCCGGTACATGGATAGGCGAGAAGGTGTCATCATGGCCTGGTATTGCCGGGGACGAGGCCAATGTTCTGACCATGGGAGGTGCGGTGCTGCAAGAGATTCTGCGTCTGCGTGCGCAGAACCCTTCGCGGCGGTGGTTGCTTGGGTTTGAGCGGACCGCAGGACGCTCTCTGGTTGGCCATGCGATGGATGGGGTCAACCAGGAGATGTGGTGATCCGGGCCGGGTGACCGGCATGCCAAACCCAGGAGGTGCATACCATGGAGCTCAATAAACGCTATGATCCGCAGCGGGCCGAGCCATATTGGCAGGAGCGCTGGGAGGAATGGGGTACCCATCGCTTTGATTGGCCGGATCATCAGCCCGCCGATGGTCGACCCGTCACGTCTATCGATACGCCGCCCCCCACCGTGTCTGGCGATCTGCATCTGGGGCACTGTTATTCTTACAGCCAGACCGATTTCCTGGCTCGCTATTGGCGTATGCGCGGCCGTGATGTCTACTTTCCCATGGGCTGGGACGATAACGGCCTGCCCACGGAGCGGCTGGTGGAACAACGCTTGGGCATCGTGCCCCAAGATGTGGGCCGGGAAAGCTTTGGACGCTCGATTCGCGAGCTCAGCGACGAAGTGGAGGCTCGCTATGAGCGGCTATGGCGGCGCGTGGGTCTGAGCGTGGATTGGCGCTATACCTACCGCACCGTCAGCCCGCGGGCACAGAAGATCGCGCAATACTCGTTCATCGATCTATACCGTAGGGGGTTGGCCTATCGTGCTTCGGCACCGACGATCTGGTGTCCCCTGTGCTGCACGGCCATCGCCCAAGCCGAGGTAGACGACCTGCAGCGCGAGGCCGAGTTCTTGACCCTTGCTTTTTGCCTGGACAATGGGTCCACGCTGCCTATCGCCACCACTAGGCCTGAGCTGCTCCCAGCCTGCGTGGCTATCTTTGTTCATCCTGGGGATGAGCGCTATGGCAATATCGTCGGGCGTAGAGCCCAGGTGCCCCTTCTGGGGAAACAGGTGCCCATCCTGGCCGATCGCCAGGTGGACCCGGCCAAGGGCACCGGCGCGGTGATGTGCTGCACCTTTGGCGATGCCACCGACGTGACCTGGTGGCGTATCCACAACCTACCCCTGGTGCGCCTCATCCAGCGTGATGGCACACTGGGTGAGGAAGGGGGGCAGTACGCTGGCCTCTCGACAGAGGATGCGCGCCGACGGTTGGTGGCGGACCTGGGCGAGCGGGGCCTGGTGCTGGATCGCCAGGTGATCGCGCAACAAGTGCGCGTCCATGAGCGTTGCGATACGCCGGTCGAGTACCTCGACGCGCCACAGTGGTTCATCGAGTTGTTGCAGCACAAAGAAGAGCTGCTGCGCGCCGGCCAAGCCATCACCTGGCGGCCGGCCTCGATGCTGGCTCGTTACGAAAACTGGGTGGAGAACCTGAGCTGGGATTGGTGCATTTCCCGGCAGCGCTATTACGGTGTGCCCTTTCCGCTCTGGTATTGCGAAAACTGCGGCGGGGTGTTGCTGGCCGACCCGGCCGACCTGCCCGTGGTGCCCTGGGGCCGCGCCCCCGCCCAGCCCTGCAAGTGTGGCAGCACCGCGTACCGTCCAGAGATGGATGTGATGGATACCTGGGCCACCTCCTCGCTCAGCCCGCAGATCGTGGGGCAGTGGATGGATGATGAGGCGTTCTTTAAGAGAATGTTTCCCATGACCTTGCGGCCCCACGCGCACGAGATCATCCGCACCTGGACCTTTTATACCATCGTCAAATCCTGGTACCACCTGGGCCAGGTGCCCTGGCACAATGTGGATATCTCGGGATACGGCTTGCTGCCCCCAAGCGCAGGAATGCGCCCAGAGAAGATCAGCAAGTCGCGGGGCGGGGGGCCGCTGGACCCCTGGCTGATGATGGAGCGCTACTCGGCGGATGCTGTGCGCTACTGGGCCGCCAGCACCGGCTTGGGCCGAGATGCGTTGGTCAGCGAGGACAAGATCGCCAGCGGCAACCGCCTGGTGACCAAGCTGTGGAACGTGGCCCGCTTTGCCCAGCCGTTCCTGGAGGGGTATGACGGACGACGCGGTATGGAAACCGTGGCTACAGCGGACGTAGGCGCGATTTCCATATCGCGGTCCCCGAGTTGTGAGCTGTGGCCCACCGACCGCTGGCTTCTGGATGCTCTGCAACGGACCATTACCGCGGCCACGGTGCACTGGGATGACCACGACTATGCCGGGGCCCGGGAAGAAACGGAGGCCTTTTTCTGGCGCGTCCTGGCCGACAACTATCTGGAGATGGCCAAGGCGAGACTTTACGAGCGCCCCGAGGGCGACCCCGGCAAGGAATCGGCCCGCTATGCGCTATACCATACGCTGTTGAGCCTATGCAAGCTTTTTGCGCCGATCCTGCCTCATATCTGCGAGGAGATATACCAGGCCTTTGGGCAGGCAAAGACTGCCCAAAGGAAAAGCATCCATCGTGCGGCCTGGCCCCAGCCGGACGAAGCACTGCTCTGGTCCGAAGGGGAGCGTGTGGGCGCGGCACTGGTGGGGATAGCCACCGCAGTGCGGCGGGAAAAGACGGCTCATAGGCTTCGCCTGGGCGCTCCTATACGCCACCTGGCTATCGCCTGCGAAGACGAGGAGTTCCTAGCCCTGCTGCAGGCCTGCGCGACGGACCTGCAGAGCGTCAGCCGGACTGCTGAGGTCGCCTTCGAGGCGCATCCCACGCCACAGGCAACGGCCGTCGAGGGTTTCGAAGGTTTGTGGGTCACCGTGGATACCGAATAGCACAGCCAAGATGTCTAACATAGATGGAGGAACAAGTCGATGAGCGCTCGAGCTCCTTTGCCAGCCGAGATGGCCAAGACCTATAACGCATCCGAGATAGAGAATGCCCTCTATGCCTGGTGGGAAGAACGGGGTTACTTTGTCCCCAACATCGATCCCGAGATCAAGCCCTATGTCATCTCCATGCCGCCGCCGAACATTACGGGCATCCTGCACCTGGGTCACGCGATCATGGATTCCGTCGAGGACATGATGATCCGCTACCAGCGCATGACGGGCCGCCCCACACTGTGGGTCCCAGGCACGGACCATGCGGGGATCGCCACGCAGAATGTAGTGGAGCGAGAGCTGGCCAAGGAAGGTCTCACGCGCCAGGATTTGGGCCGCGACAAATTCATCGAGCGGGTGTGGGAATGGAAACGCGTCTACCATGCGCGGATCACCAACCAGAGCCGGCGCATGGGCATCTCTTGTGACTGGACGCGCGAGCGCTTTACCATGGATCCGGGTCTCTCGCGCGCCGTGCGCGAGGCCTTTGTGCGCCTCTACGAGCAGGGGCTCATCTACCGTGGGGCCTACCTGGTGAACTGGTGCCCGCGCTGCGCCACGGCCATCTCCGACCTGGAGGTGGAGCACGAAGACGAGGATGCCCATCTGTGGCATGTGCGTTACTGGACTGAGGATCACAGCCAATCCATCACCGTGGCCACCACACGCCCCGAGACGATCTTGGGTGATACGGCTGTGGCGGTGCACCCGGAAGACCCGCGTTACCGCGACAGGGTGGGGCTCAAGGTGGTGCTGCCGGTCCTGGGACGACTCATCCCCATCATCGCCGATGAAGCGGTCGATGCCACCTTTGGCACCGGCGCCGTCAAGGTGACCCCTGCCCATGATCCCGTGGATAACGAGATGGGCCTGCGCCACAACCTGCCGGTGATCAACGTGATGAACGACGACTCGACGATGAATGTGGAGGCGGGTCCCTATGCGGGGCAGGATCGCTTCGAGTGCCGCAAGAACTTGGTCGCCGCTATCGAGGCCATGGGCGACTTGGTCAAAGTGGAGCCCTACCGGCACTCGGTAGGCCACTGCCAGCGTTGCGACACCATTGTGGAGCCGCGTATCTCCACCCAGTGGTTCATGCGCATGAAGCCTGTGGCCGAGCCGGCCCTGGAGGCGGTGCGCGATGGGCGCATCCGCATCATCCCCGAGCGTTTTACCAAGATTTACTATGAGTGGCTGGAGAACATCCGCGATTGGTGTATCTCGCGCCAGCTCTGGTGGGGGCACCGCATCCCCGTATGGTATTGCGATGGTTGCGGCAAGCAGAGCGCCAGCCGCGTCGATCTTGCCACTTGCCCCAGCTGTGGCAGCGCCAAGATTCGCCAGGACGAGGATGTGCTGGATACGTGGTTCTCCTCAGGGCTATGGCCCTTCTCCACCCTGGGCTGGCCCGACGAGACGGAGGACCTAGCCTATTTCTACCCCACCACCATGATGGAGACGGGTTACGATATCCTCTTTTTCTGGGTGGCGCGAATGATCATGCTGGGCCTAGCCATGACTGGTCAGGTGCCCTTTGACACGGTCTACCTGCATGGCCTCATTCGCAACGACGAGGGCAAAAAGATCAGCAAGTCCTTGCCCGACGCCTGGCGCTATGATCCGCTCTATATCATCGACGAGTATGGGGCCGACGCCCTGCGCTTCAGCCTGCTCACTGGCTCCACGCCGGGCAACGACACTCGGCTGGCCTTGAGTCGCGTGGAGGCTAACCGCAACTTTTGCAACAAGATCTGGCAGGCGGCGCGGTTTGTGCTGGGCAATCTGCCCAGCGAGGTCTCTCGCACCTTCACCCCCCCTGTAGGGGCCATAGCCCTCGAAGCGGGCGCGGACGCCGCCGATCGCTGGATCTTGAGCCGCTACCATCGCCTGGTGGGCGAAGTACAGCGCCTCATGGACGCCTGCCAGCTGGGCGAGGCAGGGCGTCAGATCTATGATTTCCTGTGGGGTGAATATTGCGACTGGTACATCGAGATGAGTAAGGTGCGCCTCAAGGGCGAGGATGGGGCCCAGGCCGATAGCGCGCGCCGCGTGCTGGTATATGTGCTGGAAGGCTGCCTGCGCTTGCTGCATC
>CAYQDH010000247.1:0-8100 GCA_964416075.1 uncultured Anaerolineales bacterium
AAGCCGGCGACATCGTTATCGGACAACATGGTAGCAATACATGGAACACCCTAACAAAAGACCATAGCGGCGTATCCGACCAGGTCCGCCGGACGACCCATGGGTAGAGCCTCGTGGCTGGTCGTGTGTTGTAGCAGGATGCCTTGCCGCGCCCCGAGCTGCGAGGCAAAGACGATGGCTACAGCAATGGCTCCGGCGCCACAGGCGTTGGCGTGTCTCTCGGCCTCTGGAACGATATCCGTGGCGCGCATCTGAGCTGCCAGGTCGAGAATACGCTCGTCGTTGTGCCTGGCCCACTGCAAGCCACTCTCTCCCACGCCGACCGGGGCAAACCCATAGCGCGGACCATAGTGGGTCAAGTCGCTCGAGCCCAAGATCACCGCGCGGCGGCCCAGGCGCGAGACCGCACCTGCCAGTTGCTGCCCCACCGCCTGCACATCCACAGTCGGGGGCACAGCGATGGGGAGAATGCGAGCATCGGGGAACAGGTACTTGATGAAAGGGGCCTGCACCTCGATCGAATGCTCGCTGCTATGGGCCTGCGGTCGATCGATGATCGATGCGACCGGGTCGCCGAGCACCTGCTGAGCCAATTCCTCATCGATGGCCAGATCGCCCAGGGGAGTGCGCCACGCGCCCGCACCGTAGAGGCTGGCGCGGCTGACGCCCCAACTGTGAACGGCGCCGGCGAGCACAACAGTCTCCGGAGCGCCCTGGGCCACGATGGCGGCAAAGGCACGGCTTGCCGTGGGGCCCGAATAGGTCCACCCGGCGTGTGGCACCACACCGCCCCGAACGATCCCCGGCAAAGGTTGCCGCGGCAAGAGATCGGTCGAGGCGCCGGCCAAGAATGCGGCCAGTTGCTCTCGGCAGGCGGCCTCTTCAGCAGGATAGAACATACCCGCAACGGTAGGCAAACGGACGGCCATCTTTCACCTCGTTTTGCCAATGGGTTGGCGGCCCCTACTGCGCGACTACGGACCGCCAAACGTCACGCTCCCGTCAAGACCATCGGAGCATGCCTGGGCATGCACTTCTAGGACCATCGGAGCATGCCCACATAGAATAGCACGAGCAGTAGCACAACCAGCCCGCCGGAGATGAGCCAGGCACGCACTTGGGGGAAACGATCCTCCAGAACGGGGCCGGCCCCCACGGTAGGGGACTTGGCAAGATGATAGCGCGGGCAGTAGGCCCAGCCGATGAGCAAGCCAGCCAGCAAGCCACCCACGTGGGCAAAGTTATCGATCCCCGTGGCAATAAAGCCAAACACCAGGTTATAGCCCGCAACGATCAGTATGCTCGACAATTGGCGTCTGCCCCTAGCGCCGAATTGCTCGCGGTACGTGGCAAAATAGGCGATCGTTGCGCCCAAAAGACCAAAGATGGCTCCCGAGGCCCCGGCGGCGAGCCTTGGGCTGCCTACAAAGCTGGCAGTGCTACCTGCTACCCCCGACAGGAGATAGAGGGCCAGAAACCGCGAGCGACTATAGCGCCGCTCAACCTCGCTGCCAAAGCTATAGAGAGCATAGCTATTGAACAGCAGGTGAATGAGGCCGATATGTACAAAGCAGGCCGTCAGCAGCCGCCAATACTGTCCGGCGACGATAGCGGGGTTATACTTGGCCCCAAACAGGATCAGGATGCCGACATTCTCCGACCCTCCCAGCGCGGTCATGGCCAGAAACACCAGGACATTGATGGCCAGGAGCACATAGGTCCACAGGGGCTGGTACAGCGGGAGTCTCACCTGAACCATGTGCGCTTGCGGCTGTTGTTCCTGCGGAGATCCTTCCGCCGTCATGGGCTCCGCGGGCTCGAGTCCACCCTCCGGGACCTCATCTTGCTCGATTGAACTCATTGCCTGGGCTCCCTAAAGAATGACCTCGCGCCGGGCCACACGGCACTTTTCGGCGGCCATAATGGCCACGATCTTGCTTACCGTCTGATCCAGGGCGTTGTGCTCGTTGATGACAACATAATCAAACTCGTCCATGCGCTCTATCTCGGCCAGGGTCGTCTGCAGGCGCTGGGCCACCTGTTGCGGCGAGTCTGTCGCACGCTGGCCGAGACGCTGCACCAGTATATCCAGGGACGGGGGCAGCAAAAAGATGGTCAGGGCCTGCGGCACCTTTTGGCGTACGGTTGCCGAGCCTTGCACATCCAATCTCATGACCACATCTCTACCCGAGGCAAGGGCGTGGCGCACGCCTTCGCGGGGCACTCCCTTGTACTGGCCATAGACGAGGGCATACTCGAGCAGTTCGTCGTTCGCTATCATCTCGCGGAAGCGAGCTGTGCTGACAAAGTGATAATCGACGGCCTCGACCTCCCCTTGCCGGGGCAAGCGATCGGTGGCCGTCACCACGAAATTAAGGGTTGGGTCTAGCTCGCGCAGGCGCTGCACGACCGAGTCTTTGCCCACACCCGATGGCCCCGAGATGATGACGAGAAGGGGCTGGGGATGTCTATAGCGCTCGATGCCCGCCGCGATATCAAGCGTTTGAGCGGGCGGCAATCCACGCGACTCGGACAATGCTTGCCTTTCTCTCGGGAGAAAAATACGCGCAACGCTGGCACAAAGGTACCCCGTCAGCGCTGCGCAGCCGATGAGCTCGAGCCGTGACCTGCAGCTTGCTAGAACCTGACCAACCTCTCTACATCCACGACAAAGATGACCGCGCCACCTACCTGGACTTCGATCGGGTTGGGCATATAGAGCTCGCCAGGCTCCATAACCGGCGGCAGGGGGTTCACGTATTGGATGCGCGTGTGGCAATTGCGCTTGATGATCTCCAATACACTCGGCACATTGACTTCTTCAGTGCCCACCAGGATCGTGGCGTTCCCCTCGCGCAGGAAACCACCGGTAGTGCTGATCTTGGTCGAAGAGAACCCTCCCTCGCGCAGCGCGGCGGTGAGCTGATCTGCGTCGTCCGTGTGAACGATACTGACGATGAGCTTGATAGCCACGTGCTGTACCCCCTTTTTCGGATGATGGCGACCCGGCTGCAAGGGCGAGTCCGGGTCCGGAGCGGGAGACCGCCAACCGCGTCAAGGCCATTATATGCGTTAAGTCAGATTCGGAAAAGCGAGGCCGCGAGCAGGCCAGGCAACGCGCCTCGGCTACGACTCGGCTTGGCTACTGGTCGAGCTGCGAACAGCTCTCGATACGCCGCCAGATCTGCTGATGGATCGCCTCCACAGTCTGGGTCGCATCGATCACCAGCCAACGCCCCGGCTCTTGAGCAACCATCGTTAGGTAACCTTCGCGCACGCGTCGGTAAAAGTCCAGGCTCTGTTGATCCATGCGATTCCACTCCCCGAGGCCCTGGGCTCGATCGCGGCGTTTGCGCTCCAAGCCGATCTGCACCTCCAGATCGAGGTAAATGACCAGGTCGGGTTTGAGGCCCTCTGTGGCGAAGGCCGTAATCACCTTTAAGGCATCGAGGTCCAATCCGCGACCATAGCCTTGGTAGGCCAAGGTCGACTCGGCGAAACGATCCGAGATGACGAGATCGCCACGCTCCATGGCGGGGCGAATGACCTGGCCCACATGCTGCGCTCGGGCAGCGGAATAGAGCAGGATTTCGGCAGTGGGCAACATGGCCTGGTTTTTAGGATCATGTAGCACCTCGCGAATCTGCTCGCCGATCGCCGTGCCGCCCGGCTCTCGCGTCGACACCACAGGGATATTGTGCTGGCGCAGAGCACGCTCCAGGAGCTTGATCTGCGTCGATTTTCCGCTGCCCTCGGGCCCTTCAAAGCTCACAAAAAGGCGCAATGGTCCTCTACTGATTGCTGTAAATGGTGACACGACGCTGAGGATCGCTCCCCGAGCTACGAGACAAGAGATTGGCCTCGCGCGCCATCTCGTGCTGCAGGCGCCGGACATAGGCCTCTTGGGGCGACAGCTGCACCGAAGTGCGCTCGCCACCGCTGATCTGTTCCATGGCATCGCGGGTTTCATCCAGGGCAGCCTGAACCGCGTCCGAATCGCGGGTCAATCCGAATATCTCAACCAAGTACGTCTCCATCTGCACCACGGTGTTGTTGCGCAGGACGTAGATGGGGATGCCACGACGTTCGGCATCGGCGATAGCCTGAGGATGCCTGCGGTAGTAGGTGCGCAAGGTAAAGAGCGCGTCAGCCTCGTGAAGGTCGTTGACCAGGGTGATGGGTACATTGAGGTGTCGGGCAGCCTGGCGCATACGGTTCTGGTTGAGCCCATAGGGGTAGATGCGAAGCGTTTGCATGCGGTCGCCACGCACCACGGGCGTGCGAGCTGGAGCACCGGCCACGATCAGTTCCTCATCGGCACTGACCCGCGGGGATGCGGATTCCTGTGGCTGCGCCTTGACCTTTTCGATCTCCCCCGATTCGTGGCGCACGCGAATTTCTACGGGCAGGTTGCGGCCGCGCAAGATCGCATCCACCGCCATGGCTACATCCTCGCGCACAGCCACGCGGTTCCAATCCTGGATCTCCAGCACGACATCGAACGTCGGAGGGGCTTTGCGCTCCAGGACCGATTTTTGTGTGCCGCGCCGGCGGGCCTCTTCGTCGCTGAGGGTTACCGTCTGGATGCCGCCCACCAAGTCACACAGGGTGGGGTTCATCATCAGGTTGTCCAGGGTGTTGCCATGGGCCGTGCCCACCAATTGCACGCCGCGCTCGGCGATGGTGCGGGCCGCGGCAGCCTCCAGCTCGGTGCCGATTTCGTCGATGACGATGACCTCTGGCATGTGGTTTTCCACGGCCTCGATCATCACGGCGTGTTGCAGGACTGGAGTAGCCACCTGCATGCGACGCGCCTGGCCAACGGCCGGATGGGGGATGTCACCGTCGCCGCCGATCTCGTTCGATGTATCCACGACGATGACCCGTTTGTTCTCGGCCAGGACACGGGCTACTTCACGCAGCATCGTAGTTTTGCCCACACCCGGACGCCCGAGTAGGAGGATACTCTGACCCGATTCGACGATGTCACGGATGATGTCGATCGTGCCATAGACGGCGCGGCCCACGCGGCAGGTGAGGCCCACCACGCGCCCTCGCCGGTTGCGAATGGCCGAAATGCGATGCAGCGTTCGCTCGATGCCAGCGCGGTTATCATCCCCGAAATCGCCGATCCGCGAGACGACCCCGTCAATCTCATCTTGAGTTGTCTCGCGCTGCGTCAACCTCACTTCCCGCTCCACATAGCGAGCATCGGCCGGACGGCCCAAGTCCAAAACCACCTCGAGCAAGTCCTCAAAACGGTTCTCCTGGTGCAACGCGAGCGCAATCTCTGGTGGCAGGACATCGATCAAGGCATCGATATCATCGGTTATCTCTAATGACATGAACTCTTGTTTACCCTCTCTTCAGACATCACAACGCGCGAGTTAGTGGAACCCCGTCTCCACCCGGGTGTTCATGCCGGGCACGACGAGCCGATGTGTTACCGGCACACAAGCGACGGTGTGAGCCACCAACAATACCTGGCGTGCGAAAGGTTCAAAGCCCAGCGTGCGTAACAACCAACCCAGGCCCACGCCATAGTCGGGCACGGGGCAGTAAAGCGGCGTAGGGTGGCTATCGCGAGGTAGCGCTATCATGTACTTGAGATAGGGCAGCGTGTCCACTCTATACTCAGGGCGGGCGACCACCTCGAGCCAGATACCCTTGGAGCCTACCAACAGGCGAAAATGGGCCAGGATTTTGCCTTTATCCGACCAGACATAGTCATCTCGAATCCAGGAATGGGGCCAGGGGTACTGCAGCACCACGGAACTGGGAGTGGCCCACTCGATCTTGCTCTGGAGCCGGGGAGCGACCTGGCGGTAGAACTCGCTCAGGAGATGACGATCATCAGGTGTCGTCCTCCGTAGCCCTTTGGGCAGGGCTGCTGGGGGGCGTTCCTTCGAGAGAACAAAGATCTCCTCGCGAGCCAGTATGGTAAAACCTGCCTGGCGAAATATCTCCTCGGTTTCGCTATCCTCAGTGGATCGAGCGTAGATACGATCGATGCTCTGCTGGGCGCCATGTAGAATGAGACCAGAGAGAAGCTCCTGCCACAGCTCGGCTGCGCCGTCACGATAGTCCAGAGCCGGGGATATGAACGCGAGATCCCATTCTGCGTGGTTCCAACGTGGCCAAGCTTGCACAAAGCCGCGCAACCCAGCATTCCGCGTGCCACGGCCATCCTGCACGCAAGTCACCGTACCCATGTGATACTGTGTAAGATACCCGGCCACAGCGGACAAGGTCGAGGAGGGAGCCCCGAGGAGCCAACGTCGCAAATCAAACGCAGATCCCTGGGACTCGAGCTGCCTCAACATGCTGACATCGCGAATACTGAATGGCCGAATCACCAGATCGCCTCAATCCGGGCTTATTCTGTCCGAGCCTCGAGCGTATTTCGGTCACAGCGCATTCCGCCACACTCTCAAGGGCTTGTTACGTATTATTCTACTCACAATGATGTGACCTGGCAAGGACCGCCCCACCTCGGGGTCTGCAGAATTTGCAAGAGTCGCTCAGTCATCCTCCCGTTTATCGTCGAGCACACGATAGGAAGCGTCGACGGTGTTCTGCGTCCCGCCCGATTCCTGGCGCAGCTTGTTGCGATACTGCGCCACAATATCCGCCGGAGACAAACCTATAAAGGCCTTTAGGCCGAGCAAGACAATCGTCAGATCGTCGAGCTGGCCCAGGCCAAGCAAGGCGTCCGGGATAAAGTCGAGCGGGAAAATGACATAAGCCAGCGCCAAGAATGGGACAGCTTTGGTCCACAAAGGTACGTGGCGGTCAGTGAAAAGCCGCCAGACGAGGCGCACGTTGCGCACGACATCTGCGATCGCCCCCATGCGTTGTCCAGGATCTACTATCGGTTTGTTTTCAGTCATCGTCTCCTCCTACAATGAAACACGCTACACACGTATTATACGCATGCCGTGTGTTCAAGTCGCATCAAGATGGCGAGATTTCACCATCGTCCGTCTGCGCTCTTGCGCCCGTGCGCGATCCCCCTTCTGTTGCCCCTGCCCCCTTAAGTTGCTATAATGTTCATCGGGATTTGCGAGAAAAGACCATGAAAGACCTCTATCGTTGCCTGGATGAGTACGCCGCGCCTTTTTTGCAGGCCATTGCTGCCGCCTGGCAGATACCCCTGCCCAAAGCCGATGTCCATGAGATGGCCTCCACTTTGGCGCAGGCTATGCTGGTGTCCGAAGCGCTACCGGAGCTACTGCCCACCCTGAGCACCGCAGCCCAACAAGCATTGGCAGAGATCGTCGTCGAAGGTGGCCTTGTGCCCGGGCATCGGCTGGCCGCGCGGTATGGTAGCATTCGCCGTCTGGGACCCGCGGCCATCGAACGCGAGCAACCGTGGTTGCAGCCGGCTAACCCTGTGGAAGAGCTCTATTACCGTGGCCTCGTCTATCGCACCTATGGCGCCATCGGCGATTATACGGGCGAGGTGTTCCTGGTCCCCGAAGGGCTTTTGGAGCGCGTGGCCCCTCTATTGGCCGATGCGCCGCACCTCGAGATTGCTCGGGTCGATGCTCCCGCAGTGATCGTGGCCGATGGCCGCGATCTGATGGAGGATCTCTTTGCCTTCCTGGTGCGCATTCGGCACGCGCCGCCCGCGGCCACGTGGGGGCGCTTGTCAATGGCTGCACCGTCTCCCGACGCGCTGGGGCTGGAGAAGCGCCTGCTTGGGGAGAGTACGCCAGAGCGAGTGGCGTTGCTGCGCCGGCTGTTGCTCCGTTTGCGCCTGATCCAGGAAAACCGAGGGCTATTGTATCCGTCTTCACGGGCGCGCGAATGGTTGCGCTTTTCCGATCTCCATCGTATCTGGAGCCTGTACATCGCCTGGGTCGACGATCGGCGCTGGAATGAGCTCGCTTTTCTCTCTTCGCTGAACCTGCAGGAGAGCCGCCTGCTTACCGACAGCGACGCGCCCAGATCTCGTCATGCTCTCATCGAGGTTCTGGGCCAGTGTCCGCTAGAGACATGGGTCTCTTTGGATTCTCTGGTGCAGGCTCTCAGACATTTGCGCCCTGATTACCTGCGTCCCGGCGGCGACTATGACAGCTGGCAGGTTCGTGATGCCAG
>CAYQDH010000248.1:0-8072 GCA_964416075.1 uncultured Anaerolineales bacterium
AGCCTGTGACCGGGGGAGCGCGATAATATGGAACCCGCACGGCCATCAGATGATTCTATTGGCGTACTATATGGTTGGTTCCGCTCGCGCAGCGCCAGGTACCGTTTGTAGTGCGCCCGTCAGGGCGTTCCGCCTGTTGGGCGAGAGGAAACGCCTGATGGCGTCACTACGAACGGTTGGCCGCCGGGCGAGAGGAAACGCCTGATGGCGTCACTACGAACGGTTGGCCGCCGGGCGAGGGAGGCTGCCTGACGGCATCCGGCGCAGTGTGGCCGCTGGCGGTTGCACGGTTGCACGGTTTCCAGGGGGGTCACAGAATATATATGTCTGGCCGTATCATTTATCTCAATAAATAAGATGGGAAATATCCTATATAACCCCTACGAATACCCGTGCATCAGCCATCCGGGGTGATGGCATGCCGCCTTCGCTCGTGCCGGTATGCACAAGGCATTGTGCGGTGGAAACCATCATCCAACGTTACACATATATATTCTTTAACCCCCCTGGAAACCGTGCAACCGTGCAACCGCGTATTGCCAGCGAGATACGCTTTCCCCGGCCCCATCAGGCGCGCAACATCGAGCCGGATCCCGATTGCATCGGAGCGGGGCTCAGGCTATGATAGGGACGATGTCCCGTGCTCTGCGCCCGCCCAACCGCATGCCAGCGTTCTTACCCAATTCGACGAGGAGAGAAGCTATGCTTACCGTGGACCAAGTCGCCCAGATGATCGATCATTCCATCCTCTTGCCCGCGTGGACCGACGATGACCTGGTCAAGGGGATCGCCGTGGCCAAGCAGTACCATGTCTATTGTGTGGCCCCCAAGACCTACCAGATACCCCGCGCGCGAGAGCTCTTGCAGGGCAGCGATATCCGCCTTGCTTGTCCCATCAGCTTTCCTCAGGGGCTCAACCCGCCCGAGATCAAGCAGCAGGAAGCCGAGTGGGCGCTCAGGAATGGCGCGGCGGAGCTGGATATGGTGCTGAACATCAGTGAGCTCAAGTCGGGGCATTATGATTTCGTGGCCCGCGACATCGCCGGCGTGGTGCAGGTGGCCCGGCGCTATGGCGCCCCGGTCAAGGTGATCCTGGAGTGCTACCTCCTCACGGACGAGGAAAAGGTGCTGGCTTCCCAGATCGCCGAGCGCGAGGGAGCCGCGTGGATCAAGACCTCCACGCAGACCCAGCCGGGCGGCGCGACGGTGGAGGATGTGCGCCTTATCCGCGCCACAGTGGGCCCGGCGGTCATGGTCAAGGCCTCGGGCTATATCACCGACATCGACAAGGCCTTGGCCCTCTACGAGGCCGGGGCGCGCCGTTTTGGGACCGGGTTTACCGCGCAGATTCTGGAGGGGCTCAAGGCCAAGTGGGCGGCCCTATGACGCAGGAGGGGACCTCGCCGGTAAATGTGGTGGTCGTCCCGGACGTCTGGACCGACGAATCGCACTATCGGCAGATCGCCCAAGTCGATACGCGAATCCGGGTGATCCCCAGCCCCCACGCCGGACTGGTTGACGTCGTGGCCGACGCCGAGGTCGTCGCCGGGAGCCTGCCACAGCGGTTCTTTTCGGCGGCCCAAAGGGCGCGCTGGGTGCACCTCTTCTCTGGTGGCGCGGAGCATGCCCTGTATCCCGAGATGGTGGCCTCCGATATCCTGCTGACCTCCTCCAAGGGCGTCCATGCCATCCCCATTGCCGAGCATGCTGTGATGTTCATGCTCTTGCTACAGAGACACATGGGCCAATACCTGCGGTGGCAACGAGAGCGCACCTGGGGGCGCGAATGGCTGCAAGAGCTGACCGGTAAGACGTTGTTGATCATCGGCCTGGGCGCCACCGGGCGCGAGTTGGCGCGCAAGGCGGCCGCGTTCGACATGCGCATCCTAGGTATCAAGCGCCGCCCCGAGCCGATCTCAGGTATCGAGCGCGTCGGCGGCCCGGCTGAGCTGCTGGGCCTTCTCCCGCTGGCGGATTTCGTGGCGGTCACCGCGCCCAACACGCCCCAGACCCGCGGCCTAGTCGGCGCCCCCGAGCTAGGGGCCATGAAGCGCACGGCCTACCTGATCAACGTCTCGCGCGGCTCGATCGTGGATCAGGGCGCCCTGGAGCGTGCCCTGGCGGAGGGCTGGATTGCGGGGGCGGGCCTCGATGTGTTCGAGCGCGAGCCCTTGGCCACCGAAAGTCCGTTGTGGAGTATGGAGAATGTGTTCGTCACGCCTCATAACTCGGCGGCGACGTGGAACATCGGCCCGCGGATCATCGATCTCTTTTGCGATAACCTGCGGCGCTACTTGCGCGGCGAGCCGTTGCTGAACCTGGTCGACAAACGGGCCGGATACTGACCAGGAGACAGAAGAACGCCGTTTGGCAAAGGAGTACCCAATGAAGACGAGAACCCAACGGAGATCCTGGTGTGCTGCGGCGGCTGTAATTGGTGTTTTTCTGTCACTCCTTGCCGTCTCTTGTTCGGGCATGGGGCGTGATCAAGACACAACAAGAGAGGTCACCCAGGAGACCATCGTCGTCTGCCAGTCATCGGACCCCTACTATCCCCTGGCGCAAAAGATCGCCGAGGCCGAGACCCTCGCCCTGGTGGACGAGCTCGCTGAGGCGCTAGAGTACAACCCTCGATATATCATCCTGGTGACTGCTCCCCAAAATCTATCTGGGCAGAGATTGCTGGATATCGGGCGTCTCTTCGACAACTCTGAATACTACCCGGGGCTGGGGATCATCACCGCAAGCACGGTGGAAAAGGCGGAACAACTCTGGGCAAGAAGAGAGTTGGTGCAAGGAGGCAAAAGATACCTGGGCGGCGATTTCGACCCCGTGCAGGGGGTCTATGAGCCCACGATTTTCGATATCAGCGACGGCGCCAATGAAACGATCGCGCTGGATAAAGCCAGCCTGATCGAGGTCTTGGGCAAGGCCGATTTCCTGAATTGGTCGCGCCACTCTGGGCAGCGGACCTGGTACTGGAACTCGGAATCGAAAGAGGTGCCGGAGGAAGAGATCGTCGCTGCGGATATCCCTGCACTCCAGTCTCTCGTGATCTATACCCCCAGCTGCAGCTCGTTGCGCCCTTGGGTGCAGGAGAACATCGCCCTCGGCTTTATCGACCGCGGCGCGGCGGCCTACCTCGGGAACGTCAACAGTCCCTTTCACACCAGTGCACTGGTGATGCGCGGCACGTTGGTCCCGGGCGTGTCTTCCTGGAAAGAGTTCCCCCTGGGTTTGATGGCCCAGATGGAGAACCGGGTGGAAGCAAAGGCCTACTTCAGGGTGCCGCAGTTCTTTATGCTAGGCGACCCACGCATCTTTGTCTCCCAGGAACAGCCTTACCGAATCGTGTCCGATACGGTCTCGAGACCCGGGGAAAGGGTCATCGAAGGCGAATCGGACTCGAGTGGTTTCCTGGCGGTCAAGATCGAGGATGGCGCGCCATACGGCTTCTTGGCCATCGAGGGGATGACCGCTGCCAGTGAGAAGGACCCCTATTTTAACAGCAAGCTGCAGATGTTGGACCTAGGGCGAGACAAGTACATCATCTTCTTGCACCAGGGGGGTAGCTTCCGGATCGAGCTTTCCTCCCGGGCGCCTCTGGGTTGGCGTCTGCTGGATCCCATCGCCGATGCGCTGGACTATTCCTGGGTGGTGATGTGGTTGGATACCCGCGTCATCAACACCACGTTCTGGGCCTGGCTGTCCGTGGTTCTCTTGGCCGCCATCCTGCTGTGGCAGGTCGTTCGGCGCAAGAGATCGCTGGGGAGCTATGGCAAGATATTCCTGGCCGCCCTGGTATTCGCCCTCGTGCGGTTGGCCTATTTCTTGGTGCGCCGGGACGCCTACACCGTGAGCGCGGACCTCGTCAGTGCCACCACTCTCCAGATCGCGTTGCGTTCTCTTGGCCTTTTTGCCAACGTAGCTGGCGGGATGATCCTGATCCGGGAGGCCAAGAAACCGGTCGGGAAGGCGCTCGGCCTGATCTTCGCCCTTTTGCCCCAGTTCGTCCTGACAGGATTCTACCTCGTCTGGATCACCTTGATGAACCTTGTGGGACAAGTGGTGGTGCGGATGACCATGCCGTGGCTGTGGAACTACTATATCCTGCGACTGCCGTCGGTGGCATTATTCCTGGAGCTTCTGCTGCTTCTGGTGCTTTACCGGCCCATTATGGGGGATAGGCGGGAGCGAGCCTAGGCCATTGGGGGTAACAAGCGCGCCAGCGGGTCATCCTCTGCGCACGCTGCGAGCGCCTGGCGAAGGGTGTCCGTGGACGTTAACGGAGACCCTTCGGGCAAAAAACGCCCTCAGGGTGACAAACGGGCGCAAAACGCCCTCAGGGTGACAAACGGGCGCAAAATGCCCTCAGGGTGACAAACGGGCGCAAAACGCCCTCAGGGTGACAAACGGGCGCAAAACGCCCTCAGGGTGACAGGCCTAGAGATATGGAGGGGTCTAGTATGGTGGTCAAGACGGTCAAGCTTGTAGCCACTGGCGCGGACGGTCCGGTGGCGTTCGGCATTGCGGAATTGGAGCGAGCGCTGAGCGCGGCGGGCTATGCCCTCGACGATGCGGCGCCGTTTCAAGTAATCCTGACCCACTCCTCTGCCCCATCCTCCTCGGATGCCTTGGCGATCGTCCCAGACCTTCCCGAGTCTTATTCCATCACCCGGAAGGCGCCGGAGACGCTTCTACTCGTGGGCCGGGACCCAGTGGGCCTGATGTACGCTTGCCTCGACCTGGCGGAGCAGCTCGGCCCGGTGAGCGACCTCACGCAAGTGCGGGAGCGGCGCTGCCAGCCCGATCTGCAAGTGCGCGGCCTGTACACCTTTACGCACAACGCCGAGGCCGAGCGCGATTGGCTCTACGATCCCGCCTACTGGCAGGGCTATGCCGACGAGCTGGCGCGTTGTCGCTATAACCGCTTCAACCTGATCTACGGCCACCAGTCGCCGCACCTGATCCCCATCTACGCCTTTATGCTGGATGAGTTGGATGAGGCCTTCCCCGACATCCGCGTGCAGGGCATCATCTCCGAGGAGCGGGCCCGCAACCTGCAGGCCCTGCAAGCCGCCTCTGGGGCCATGGCGGGGCGCGGCCTGCGCTTTTTCCTGGGCATCTGGAATTCCCGGCCCTGGAAGATCGCCAATGGCGTGTGGGAGAACCAACCCACCCGCGTGACGGGTTGCGATGACTTGGACATGCTGGCGGATTATACCCGGCAGGGTTTCACCCGCCTGATCGAGCTCTGCCCCTCCATCGCCGGCATCCAGTTGCGTATGAACATCGAATCGGGTATCGGTGACCAGCGCTTTTTCGTGCAGTCCTTCGTGCCCGCGCTGGCCGACCTGGCGGCACAGGGCCGCCGGCTGGCTGTGGAGTTGCGCAACTGGGGCTTGCACCCCGACACCATCGAGGCCTTTCGCAGCACGGGGCTGGATATCGTGGTCAGCACCAAGTACTTTGCTGAGCACCAGGCCATGCCCTACCAGCCGCCCGTGATGCGCGGCAGCTACAGCTACGATAGCTTCTTGCGGCGCGACAAGCCCTTCCCCTTCCAGTGGCACCTCTGGAACCTGGGCTCGCACCGTCTCTTCAACTGGGGCGACCCGGACTATGTGCGGCAGTTCGCCCGCTCATGCCACCTGGGTGACGGGGTGGGGTTCGAGGTGACCCCGCCCGGCTCGCAGAAGGGCTTTAGCCAGTGGGGCCAGGTGACCCCGGGCGATTGGCAAGCGCGGAGCGACCTGCCCCCGCGCCCTGGTTACCAGCGCTATTGGTTCTTTCTCTTGGCCTTCGGGCGGCTAACCTACGACCCGACCACGCCCGATGACCTCTTCTTGTGGCAACTGGCCGCGCGGACGAGCGCCGAGGCAGCGCCCGTCCTCCTGGCCGCCTATCGCGCTGCCAGCAAGGTGGTCTCCTTCCTCATCAGCCAGCGCATGGACGACCCCAATATGTACGTCTGGCCCGAGCTCGACGCGGGCGGGCCGATCGACCACAACCTCATCGCGCCGCCGGGCGAGGTAACCCTCTTTGCCACAGCGCGAGAGCATGCTGAAGACCGCGCGGCTGGGCGGTCAACGGCCAAGCTTTCCCCTTTCGACTGCCAGGAAGCGCTGGCCCGCATAGCCGACCAGATCGAGGCTCGGCTGGGCGAGCTTGCCGCTCTGCCCGGTCTGGCCGACAACCTGGAGTATCGTACGGTGCGGGTAGATTTCGCCGCCCTGGCCGCGCTGGCCCGCTACCACGCCGCCAAATCGGCGGCCAGCGGGAACCTGGCGCTGTTCTACGAAACCGAAGAGCAGCGCTTTCTGGATGCGGCCGAAGGTGAGGCGGCTAGGGGCTTGGTCTTGTGGGGTGATCTGTGCGCCCGGACCGAGGTCTATTATGACAGGCTTCACCTGGGCCCTTCCGGCGGGCACTGGCGCGACAATGTCCCCCGCGTGCGCTACGACCTGGAGCGCATCCGCCGGGTGCGGCAGCTATTCGATGCTTACGGGCTCTTTAGCTGTGGCCTGGACCTGGGTCCGGCCGTCGCCGAACGGCCATCGCCTCGCACGCAGAGCGGCCTGGAAGTGGAGCCCCGTTTCCGCAATCTGGACCCGAGCATGGCCTATACTCCCTCTCGGGGCTATGGCTGGCTGCGGCCGGCTGGATTACGTGGGATCGGCCCGGCGGCGCTCTCCACCGAGCTGCTGTGGGGAGCGCGCACCATCCGCCCTGGCGTCGAGTTCGACCCGGCGATTGTGGAGGCTTTGCCCCTCGAGGCCCTGGCTGAGCGCTATATCGTGGGGCGCGGTCCACACACCTTGCGCGTGGATGCGCCAAACGGCGAGTACGAGGTCACCCTTATCGCCCCACGCTTGAGCGGTGTGCGCACCGTGGTGAGGATCGGCGATGTCGCTGCGGAGGTGCGCGGCGTGGGCGCTAGCGAGGCGCGCATTACCACGCACGCCGTCGACGGCGCTATCGAGATCGCGGTGGGCGACGAGCACGAGTGGGCGCTGGCGGGGGTCATCGTGCGCCCCTGCGCACCGGTCATCGCGCACGTGTCACCCTTTGCGCTCGGCAGCGAGGGCGAAAACACGCTGTATGCCACCGCTACCTGCCCGCAAGGCGTGCGCGCTATGACACTGTGCTATCGCACGGAGGCCGCCCGTGGCGAGTTGCCCATGACCGGCGACGGCCGAGCATTCCATGTCACCTTGCCTGACAACCTGACGGGCGACACGCTGCACTATGGCTTGCGGGCCATGAGCGCCGAGGGTTTGGAAACCATTCGAGAATACGACGTTCCCCTAGTGCGTGGCTTTCGCCCGCCGCGCATCGTGCAGTCCAGCGGGCCGGAGAGGTGGTCCCGGGGTGATGGGCTTGTTTTCCGCGCGACGTTGGAGAATGGCGAGTACGCCCGCGAGGTGCGGCTGCACTATCGCGAAGCGGACCAGAACCACGTCTTTAGGATAGCAGCCCAGCCGGGAGGCCGGGCGCGGGAATACGAGTTCGATGTGGACCTGCGCTATCTCGACGACGCGTATGAACTGATCTACTACTGGGAAGTGATCGACGTGCTGGGTGGTGGCTCTTTCTATCCCGATCCGTGGACAGAGGCGAGGTACCGAATTTGCCCATCTAGGCCGTCCGTCCGGTCGTCAACTCCATAGAGCGCGTCGAGACTTGCTTCAGCGAGGGCTTGGAACACCGACAAACACAGGTAAAGAACCGGGGAGGCTAGGCCACGGCCACGTACTCGGCCAGGGAGTGCGGCTCCGGCAGCGGGAGGTTATCCTCTCTTAAACGCTTGTTGTGAAATAGACTACCAGTCGATCAAGTCGGCAAAGGCCAGATTGGGCCGACCGAGTTGTTGATTGAGCCAGATGGCGAAGTTGTGCAGTGCGGCTTTGGCAGCCAAACGGGCTTGGAATCCGCTCAGGTCGTGAGGGCGCTCACGATCGAGGCGCAAGGCGTTGTGCAACTTGTCATAGACCGTCTCGACCATCTGGCGGATACTGGCCAGCCACCGTCGCAGGGGTTTCGGCCAGGGATGGCGGCTATTGCGCGTAGGG